>NZ_RJVK01000002.1:0-300000 GCF_003752135.1 Caminibacter pacificus | reverse complement strand
TAGCCAAGACGTCTCTCCTTTATACGTATTAAGCCCAGTGTAGAAGGAAATGGATGGTTATTACAGTCCCAGCGACAAGTGCGAATTTAGGACCAGGATTTGATACTTTAGGACTTGCTTTAAATTTAAGAAACGAAATAGAAATCAAACCTTCAAATATCACTTCGATAGAGATTTACGGAGAAAACGCAGAATATTTAAGAAGCCTAAAAAGAAATTTTTTTGTTGAAATTTTTAGTGATATTTATAAAAACTTAACCGGAAAAGAAGATAAGTTTTCTTTTAAGTTTAACAATAAAATTCCGCTGTCTCGCGGTCTTGGAAGTAGCTCGGCCGTAATCGTTGCGGCAATTACGGCTGCTTATGAAATGGCTCAAGTACCTTATAAAAAAGATAAAATCATAAATTTAGCACTAAACTACGAGCCTCATCCGGATAATATAACACCTGCGACGCTGGGAGGTTTTTGTGTAGCAAAACTCAAAAAAAACAGAGTCTATTTCTTAAAAAAATTTATTCCTACGAATTTAAGGGCTATTGTCGTAATTCCGAATAAGCCCGTATCGACGGCAAAAAGTAGAAATTCTTTAAAATCTCACTATCCCCTAAAAGACGTCGTAACCAATATTTCATCGACAGCTATGATAACGGCGGCGTTTTTTAGTGAAAAGTTCGATATTTTAAAATATATAGTGGAAGATAAGATTCATCAAGAAAACAGAATGAAACTTATGCCAGAGCTCTTTAGAGTAAGAGAAATCGCACTAAGAGAGGGCGCTTTGATGTCCACTCTTAGCGGTAGCGGCTCTACGTTTTTTAACTTAGCCTATAAAGACGACGCTTATAATATTTATAGTGCGTTAAAAGACAATTTTAAAGATTTTAATGTTAAAATTTTATACTTTGACAATGTCGGTGTAAAGGTGTACAATTAAACAAAAACATATACCTATTAGAATGTGTATTTTATGTCGTAAGAGATTCGCTCAAAAAGATTTAATAAGACTTCAGTGTAAAAACGGAGAACTTATTAACTTTAGCGGAAGCGGTAGAAGCTTTTATTTGTGTAAAGATTGTATAAAAGATAAAAAATTATCAAAAAAAGTTTCATATTTTTGTAAAATTTCAAAAGAAAAAGCTGAAAAACAAATTGAATTATTATTAAAGGAGTTTACTTGAAGTTAAAAGTAAGTGAAGTTGCGAAAGAACTTGGTCTAAAATCTAAAGAAGTGGTCGAAATCGCAAAAGAAATCGGTGTCCCTGCGTCTATCAGAGGCGGAATTTCTCCGATGGATGCGATGAAAATAGAAGAGTATATTAAAAACAAACACGCAAAGCCTCAGCCTGAGAAAAAAGTTGAAAAACAAGAGCCTAAAAAAGAGGAAAAAGCTGAAGAAAAACCTAAAAGAAAAAGAAGAAGTAGTTTTAACGAGCTTGTGAAAAAGACTCAAAAAGGTATCCAAATAGTACAAAAAGCGCCTAAAGCGCCTAAAGAAGAGCCTAAAAAAGAGGAAAAAGTCGAAGCAAAAGCTGAAAAACCTAAAACTCAGCCTCAGCCTGAACAAAAACAAGAAAAGAGCGAAAAACCTAAACCTAAAAAAACTAAAAAACCGGCGCCTAAAAAGCATGTTGAGGAAAAAGAACTTGAAATTAACGTAGATTTGGCTGAAATGGACGTTATCGAAGAGAATCAAGTTGAGCTTTTGGATTTGTATTTTAACGATATAGCTATGAAAGACGAAGAAAAGCTTGAAGAAAAAGCAAAAACTAAAACTCAAATAGAAAATCAAAAAGAGGCTAAAAAACAACAACAGCTTAAAAAACAAAAAGCTGCTAAAAAATCGGGCGGTATAACAAAAACGGCGATTAAAAAGAAGAAAAAGAAAAAGAAAAAAGAAAAAGAGGTCGAAGTTATTAAAATTCCTAAAGAAGTTAGGGTTTATGAATTCGCAGAAGCAATTAATAAACCTCTTGAAGACGTAATCGAAGCGCTAAGAGAGCTTGGTGAAGAGAGAGATAAAAACGACTTTTTAGGTGAAGAGTATATCGAAACGTTGGCGGAGGAGTTTGACGTACCTGTTGAGATTTACGATCCGTTGGCGGAGTTTGATTATGTTAAAAAATATGACGAACAATGCCCGGAAGAAGAATTCGACACCGAAAGACCGCCTATCGTTACTATTATGGGACACGTAGACCACGGAAAAACAAGCTTACTTGATAGAATCAGAAACAGTAGAATCGCAGCAAAAGAAGCCGGAGGGATTACTCAGCACATCGGTGCATATATGGTAGAAAAAGACGGCAAAAAAATTACGTTTATCGATACTCCGGGGCACGAAGCATTTACTGAAATGAGAGCGAGAGGAGCTCAGGTTACGGATATCGCGATTATCGTAGTTGCGGCAAACGACGGGGTTATGCCTCAAACAAGAGAAGCAATCGCCCACGCACAGGCTGCCGGAGTGCCGTTTATCGTAGCGGTAAATAAAATAGACTTGCCTGAAGCAAATCCTGACCTTGTAAAATCTCAACTTGCGGAAATGGGAATTATGCCTGTAGAATGGGGTGGAGAGTATGAATTCGTAAACGTTTCGGCAAAAACGGGAGAAGGAATTGACGATTTACTTGAAACTATCCTTCTTCAAGCTGAAATGATGGAGCTAAAAGCAAATCCTAAATGCCCGGCAAAAGCTGTTGTAATCGAAAGTAGAGTGGAAAAAGGAAAAGGTCCTGTTGCTACCGTTATAGTTAAAAACGGAACGCTTAAAAAACAAGACAGCTTCGTTTGCGGTAAGACGTTCGGTAGGGTTAGATTGATTATCGACGACCTCGGAAAACAGAAAAAAGAAGTACTTCCTGGCGAACCTGCTGAGATTACCGGATTTGACGAAGCGCCGTTTGCCGGTGATACGTTGGTAGCGGTTGAGAGTGACAGAATAGCAAAAGAGACTGCCGAAAAATGGAAAGAGTATCTTGAAAGAAGAGAAAAATCAAAAACAACAAAAGCGACTCTTGAAGATTTACAAAAAATGATTCTTGAGGGTAACCTTAAAAAACTACCTGTTATCGTTAAAGCGGACACTCAAGGTAGTGTGGAAGCTATCAAAGGTAGTCTTGCTAAACTTAAAAACGAAGAAGTTAAAGTGGATATCATTCACAGCGATGTCGGAGCTATTACCGAAAACGACGTTATTTTGGCAAAAGCGAGCGAACCGCATGCAATTATTTTAGGATTCAACGTACGTCCGACAACGCAAGCTAAAAACAAAGCGAAACAAGAGGGTATCGAAATTAGAACATATTCGATTATTTATGATTTAATTGATGACGTTAAAGAGTTATTATCAGGTCTTATGACTCCGAAAATTAAAGAACAAGTAACGGCAACAGTTGAAGTTAGGGATGTATTTAACGTACCTAAAGTCGGAACGGTTGCGGGATGTTACGTACAAGACGGAGTGGTTCATAGAGGCGATTTCGTTAGAGTTATTAGAGACGGCGTAGTTATTTATGACAGCAAACTTGCAAGCCTCAAACGCTTTAAAGACGACGTTAAAGAAGTCGGAAAAGGTTTTGAGTGCGGTATTATGGTAGAGGGTTACAACGACGTTAAAGTCGGAGATATTTTAGAGACTTATCAAAAAATCGAAGAAAAAGCCAAATTCGAATAACCCTTCTTTTTTCTTTCCTTAAACTTTCCTTAAAAATTTGATATAATCTTAATAAAAAAGGACCTAAATGGGTAAAAGTATTAAAGTCCAAAGAAAAGAGTCTTTGCTAAAAGAGATAATTCCTGAAGTTTTATCTCAAATGGGAGACGGAAGAATCAGAGGACTAAGCGTTGTTGACGTCGTTTGTAGTCGCGACGGAAGCGATGCGAAAGTATATCTTGAAAAAAGCTATCTTAATGATAGCGAACAAAAAACGGCTCTAAAAAAATTAAAACAGGCAAGAGGTTATATTCAATCCCAAGCGCTTAAAGCGACCGGGTGGTATAAAGTACCGAATTTGACATTTACGTTCGACGATATGCTTGAACATGAAAACAAAATGGAAGAGCTTTTCGATAAGATTAAGAAAAAATGATTTTTATTACAGACCTTGATAAGACGTTTTTGAAAAGCGATTTGAGTATTAGCGATTTTAGCCGTCGGGTTTGGAATGAGTTTAAATATCCACTCTCCGTGGCGACTGCCAGGAGTTATAAGGGTTCTATCGGATTATTAAAAGGCTTGAAGCTTGATTTTCCAATGATTTTGCTTGACGGGGCCATGATTGCAAAGCCTGATGGAGAGATTTTAAAAATCACCTCTTTAGATAAAAATACGGGTGATAGTATTATTGAAGAAGTTTATAAAAATTTTAAAGATTACCCGTTAATAGTCGGATTTGACGAAATAGGGGATGAGAAGTTTTTGTATCCTAAAAAACTAAATCCTTATCAAAAACATCTGCTTGAAAATTATAAAAATGACAGCAGAGTATTAAATATCGATAATTTCAGAGCTTTAAAACACAATCTTAAAATGGTCTATTTAGGACAAAAAGAGTTTTTGGAAGAAATTGAAAAGTTTATAAAAAATCATTTTGACGTTGAAACCAAACTCACGGAAGATGCATACGGGCCTTATTGGTTTTTGACAGTTCTTCACAAAGAAGCCGATAAGGCGCACGGGCTAAAATACCTTGAGGAAATAATGGATATAGATAAAGAAAAAGTGACGGTTTTTGGGGATAACATAAACGATATCGGAATGTTCGAATGGGCAGGGACATCCGTAGCCGTCAAAAACGCTTTGGAAGAAGTTAAAAAAAGAGCCGATATCGTACTTCCTCATACCAATGACGAAGATGCCGTCGCAAAATATTTAAAGGAGATAAAATGACAAGAGAAGAGTTAAAAAACGTAATAAAAAATATCGTAGAAGATAACGGGTGCGAACTTTACGATATCGAAGAGACAATGGAGGGGGATCATAAATATTTTAGAGTATATATAACGAAACCTGGCGGTGTGAATCTAAACGATTGTACCGCTATTAACAACCTTATTTCTCCGATTTTCGACGTTGAAGACCCGGTGGAAGGGAAATATTTTCTTGAAGTTTCAAGCCCGGGCGTTGAGAGAAAACTCACAAAACCCGAGCATTTTGAAAAAAGTATCGGAGAAAACGTAAAAGTTACCACAAACGAAGGTAAAAAACTAAAAGGACAGCTTAAAAGTTTCATCGACGGAGTTGCGGAAATAGGAAAAGAAAAAGTAAATTTTAACGACATAAAAAAAGCAAAAACATACGTAGATTGGAGTACATATAAGTTCGATGAATAATTTTGCTCTTGATGCGGCGATTAAGGAAGCCTGGAGATATCAGTTTTTGACATATCCCAACCCCGCTGTCGGAGCGGCGGTAATTGTCAAAAACCGACTTTTCGTTTCAGCTCACAAAAAAGCCGGGGAGCCTCATGCCGAAGTTAACGCTCTTTGGGAAGCTTACAAGGCTTTTTTTGATGCTCCTCCTCTAACTATATCTCATGAAATACACGAATTTCTAATAAAAAACCATAACGGATTTTTTAGAGAATCAAACGTATTCGTTACTCTTGAGCCTTGCTCTCACGTAGGAAAAACTCCTTCATGCGCGAATCTTTTGAAACACTTAAAACCCAAAAGTGTAACTATCGGCTGGCTTGACCCAATTAGTGAGCACAGCGGTGGGGTGGAGATGTTAAAAAGCGCTGGAATTGAAGTAAATGTGTTGAATGATAAGAGATGTTACGATTTAATCGAGCCTTTTATAAAATGGACGAATGATAAATTTATCTTTTTCAAACTCGCTCAAAGTTTCAACGGCGCAATTACCGGCGGATATATAAGCAGTGAGAGTTCTTTAAAGTGGGTACATCAGATAAGAGATAAAATAGAGCTTTTGGTAATCGGAGGAAATACTGTCAGAATCGATAGACCAACGCTTGATGCAAGAAAAGTTAACGGAAAATCTCCCGATGTTTTAATCTACAGCAAAGAGAAAAACTTTGATAAAACCATACCTCTTTTTAGCATCCCTAAAAGACGAGTTTTTATTGAAGATAACCTTGAAAAAATAAACGATTATAAGTTTATAATGATTGAGGGTGGTGAAAGGCTTTATAAGAAGCTTAAAAACTTTGTAGATTGGAAAGTTTTTATCGTAACTCCCAAAATCTTTGATAGAATAAATTATAAAAGTGAAGATGAGTTTGAAATATTGCATGTAGAAAGAAGAGACGATTTGATTGTGTTTGGGAGAAGTAATGACTGAAAACAGTAGGATTGAATTTAAATCAAAACTTACAGATGAATTGGAAAAAGAGGTTGTTGCTTTTTTAAATAGTGAAGGAGGAGTGATTTATATCGGGAGAGATGAGGAAAAAGCTTATAAATTAAATAATATTGATGAGATTCAGTTAAAAATAAAAGATAGATTAAAACATAATATCTCTCCCTCAATCCTTGGTCTTTTTGATATAGTAGTTGAGGAGTTTAAGGGTGAGAAAGTTATAAAAATAAATATTGCAAGTGGAAGTGAAAAGCCTTATTACATCAAAAAAAGAGGAATGAGCGAAAAAGGGTGTTTTATAAGAGTAGCTCAATAGGTGGCTCAATAGGTGGTCAAATCTATTTAAGTGATAGACAAAAGGATATAATCGATTTAATTAAACAAAATCCAAAAATTAGTTATAGAAAAATGGCTGAAATTTTGGATATTGCGGATTCGGCAGTTAAAAAACATTTGGAAAAGTTAAAAAAACTTGGAGTAATTGAAAGAGTTGGAGGCACAAGAGGATATTGGAAAGTAAATATTTAAAGGTATTGGATGGACATAAAGATATACGATAAACTCGCAAAAAAATATGATCTTGCTACTAAGATAGTAAGTTTCGGGATTGAGGAGCTTTGGAGATGGATGTTTAAAAGAGAAATCAAAAAGCATATAAAAAACGGGGTGCTTTTGGATGTAGCGAGTGCCACGGGTGAGATGGCAAGGGTTTTGGATTTTGATAAAATATATTTGGTTGAGCCAAGCAGCGAAATGGTAAAAGTAATAGTCGAAAAATTTGAAAAAGAGGGTTATAAAAAAGAAAACTTCGAAGTTGTGTTTCAAGAGAGACCTCATATAAAGATGAAAAAAGGTAAAAAAGAGATTATTATTATTCAAGATACCGCCGAAAACGTTAAGCTCGAGGAAAAAGCAGATTTGATAACCGCATTTATGGCTCTTAGGAATTTTGACGATTTGAAAAAAGGAATAAAAAATCTCGATTCGCAGCTAAAAGATGGCGGATATTTTGCGATAGTGGAGATGGTAAAGAGCGATTCTTTGATAGCTAAGCCGATTTTGTGGTATATGAATAATGTGGTTCCGATAATCGCCGGATTTTTGGTGGGGATGAAAGAGGAATATAAATTGCTTGGGAAGAGTATAGATTCTTTAAAAGAAGAGGAGATTTTGGAAAATTTTAAAGACTATGAAATAATAAAAAAACAAAAACTTATTTTCCCTATAGCTACAATGATAATAATGAGGAAGAATGGAAAAGATTCTTGAAGTAAAAGTGGATGATAATATCGAAGTTGTTCTTGATAGTCGTTTTAAGATAAAAGGTTTTATTCAGTTTATCAGACTCTCTTTTAACGATTTGGAGATAAAAGGGGATACTTATAAGATTTTTTATGACAAGGAAAACGTTAAAAATCATCGACTTTTAGTACAGACTCTTGCGAATCTTTATAAAAAACACAAAAAAGACGAAGCTACATATAAAAAGATGATTTTAAACTTCAAAAAAGACGTAATCGTAAAGATTAAAAAACACGAAGTGACATTTGATGAAGAAGCTTTGTATATTACAATCAGAAAACTCTCAAGCGGCGAATTTGAGATAAATTATGCAAATCCTAACGAAAAAGTCTATAACTATATCAAAGGACTTTTTCTTTTCGATTTGCTTGATATGGATAAATATAAAATGGTCGTTTCTTTAAATGAAGAAACAAAAAAAATTGTAAGCGCTCTTATTTCAAAACATACGATTATGGGATATAAGGTGATTTTTAGTGTTAATGAAGAAGAGTTTAAAAAGAGCAGAAGCTTTAGTGTCGAGGGGTCTTTGAAAGAGTATCTTAATAAAATTAGAAATGCATTGGAGCTTTTCGGGGCCGAATCTATATACGAATGGGACAATATCAAAAAAGAGTATAGAAGGCTTGCAAAAAAATATCATCCCGATTTGCATAGAAACAAACCCGAACTTATCAGAAAAATATATGAAAAAAAATTTAGAAGAGTACAAGAGAGTTATGAGCTTTTAGAGGAATACTACAAACAAAAAGTCACTTACTCATAATTAAATTAATAGCTATAAGTAGCCATCCTATCAATATTAAAACTTCTCCCACCGGAATCAATGACATTAATGCACCGGCAAGTATTAAATTGCTTGCATATTTATATTTTTGTTGTTTTGCGAAAAATTTTTTGTAATTATATGCGGCTATTAAATTTGAAGCGTATGAAAGTAATAATATAATCGTAACCGATACTATTCCTTCTATTTTCAATTCGGGATTGTTTTGAAGATTTAGAATCATTACGGAGTTAATACACGCACATGCTGCTAGTAATATAGCTATTAAATTAAAAATCAAAGCGATAATCAAGCTGTTTGAAATTACCCCAACCATCCTAATCCCCCTTATTTTTTATATTATATTAAGCGAAAGTTAACAAAGTGTTAATGACACTAGTGGGGTATTGGTCTTCGTCGCTTTGGTTACATCCATTCAAGAAGTTTTTCTACTTCTGTGACTACGTAGGTTTTTAGGTGGTTTTCAAGTGGTTTTGTCGGAGTTATGGCTTTTTTAAAGCCCAAGCTCGCCGCTTCTTTTAATCTCAAATCAAGCCCCGGGACTTCTCTTATGTCTCCTACAAGGCTGACTTCTCCTAAAAATACGGTCTCTTTGCTTATTGGTCTGTTTCTAAAAGAGCTCACTATCGCTGCGATAATAGCCAAATCCGCGGCCGGTTCGTTTATTTTGATACCTCCCGTTACGTTTATAAATACATCGTATTGATTAAAAGGAAGATTTAGTTTTTTTTCGAGCAAAGCTAAAATCATATTAAGTCTTGCCAAATCAAATCCCGTTGCGCTTCTTTTTGGAATAGAATAACTCTCACTCACAAGTGCTTGGACTTCAAGGACGATAGGTCTTGTTCCTTCTAAAATGACCGTAATCGCACTTCCAGGAAGCGCTTTTTTGCTAAAGAAGCTTTTATTTTTGGCGCTTTTAAGACCTTCTTTAGTCATTTCGAAAATTCCTATTTCGCTTGTTGAGCCGAATCTGTTTTTGAAACTTCTAAGTATTCTAAGCTCTTTACTTGCGTCTCCTTCGAAATATAAGACCGTATCGACCATATGCTCAAGTACTCTCGGACCTGCTATCGAGCCTTCTTTTGTGATATGACCGATGATAAAAATAGGCGTTTTCGTTTCTTTTGCCGCTCTCATAAGCTCGAAAGTAGCTTCTCTCACTTGCGATACGCTTCCGGGAGCCGATTGGAGATTTTGGGAGTAGATTGTTTGGATTGAATCTATTATGACAAGTTCGTAACCTTTTTTTATCTCTTCTATTATATTTTCAACTACAATTTCAGGCATCAAATAGAGGTCTTTATTTTTTATTCCAAGTCTTTCGGCTCTTATTTTTATTTGTCCTGGGGACTCTTCTCCCGCTACATAAAGGGTTTTTTTGTCAATGTTTCCTGCGAGTTTTAGCATAAGAGTCGATTTTCCAACACCGGGGCTTCCGCCTATTAATACCAAACTTCCGGGTACTATTCCTCCGCCTAAGACCAAATCAAGCTCGCTATCTCCGGAGCTGAATCTTTCGATTTCGTCTTTTTCTATTTCTTCGAATTTTAAGATTTTAGAAGGTGTTTTTGCGGTTTTTGAAGTTTTTGATTCGCTAACTTCGACAAAGCTGTCCCAAGCGCCGCAGGCGGGGCATTTTCCCATCCATTTGGCGCTTTTGTATCCGCACTCGATACATTCGAAAACGGTTTTTTGCTTAGCCACCGTAAATACTCTCCAAAATTCCCTCGACAAACTCTTCTTTGTCGAATTTTACTAAATCTTCGGGTTTTTCTCCCACTCCTACATAATAAATAGGAAGAGCCAAATCGTTTGCGATAGTAAATACGCTACCGCCTTTTGCTGTTCCGTCGAGTTTTGTGATTATCACTCCGTCCGCACCGATAAGTTCTTTAAACACTTTTGCCTGATTAATAGCGCTGCTACCTTGAGTACCGTCTATTATAAGGATTTTTTTGTGAGGAGCGTTTTCGTAAGCTTTTTTTGATACGTTTACTATTTTTTTAAGTTCGTTTTGTAAATTTACTTTGTTATGAAGCCTTCCGGCGGTATCTATAAGAGCTACGTCGATTCCTTTTGCTTTTGCGCTTGAGATAGTATCGTATGCTACGGCTGCCGGGTCGTGTCCGTGTTTTGTTTTTATAATAGGTACGTCTAAAATTTCGGCCCATTTGCTAAGTTGCTCGATTGCCGCGGCTCTAAACGTATCTGCCGCGCCTAATATTACGCTTTTGCCTTCGCTTTTATATTTATGTGCTAATTTTGCGATTGTTGTAGTCTTTCCGGCTCCGTTGACACCGATAATAAGCATTACGTAAGGTTTGTCGTCGAATTTTATATCGTTAGGAGGCACGTCAAATACCCATAAAAGCTCTTTTTTAAGTTTATCTTTGCTGACTTCCTCAGGTAGTCTGTCTAAGATTTTTTCTACCAAATCGTAATCGAGGTCGGCTTCAAGAAGAGCTTCTTCCAAAAGTTCTTTTGAAATTTTCTCTTTTTTTTCGCTTCCGACTACCGTTTGGATAGCCTCTTTTGTTTTTTGTAGTCCTTTTTTAATAAAACCGAACATTAAAATGCCTCCTTCAAAAATTCGTACGGTGTAAAATTTTCGTATTTAATAGTTTTGTTTTTGTCTAAAATTACTATTGTCGGATATAGTTTGATATTAAAATAATTTTCCAAATATTTGTTGTCGGTCGTGATATATTTGACTTTCAGTCTTTTTAATACGTCTTTTTGCTCCGTGCAATACGGAGTGCCGTCATCGAATAAAATGACTGTTTTTTTATTAGGATAAACCAATTTTCCGTTATTAAACGTCAAATTCAAATCTTTTAATTTAATTACGACTATAGGATTTTCTTTGGGTTTTTCGTTATTTTTTGTTATTATGGATTTGGTTCGTATTATTTTTGACTGATTGTTTTCGTTATTTTTTTGGTTTGATTCTTTTTTGTTACATCCGGTTAAAAGTATCAGTAAAATAATTGGTAAAATATACTTCATTATACTCCTTTAGTGAAATTTTATCAAAAGGCGACATAAATGAAAAACCAAAAGGCCGAGTTTAGAAAAGTCTGCTTTGATATGTCAAAACACAATCGCTATTTATATTCTAAAAAAATAGGCGATATTTTATATAAAGCGGCTAAGCCTTATAAAAATATTCTTTTATTTATACCGTTAAAAAATGAAGCGGACATTTATTTTGTCCTTAAGAGATTAAGAAGAGAGAAAAAGAACATTTTCGTACCTTTAGTTGAAGGTGACAGCTTTAAAATGGTAAAATACTCTTTGCCTTTAAAGAAAAAAAAATTCTCAATCTTGGAACCTCATAACAAAAACGCTGCTCTTGAAAAAATCGACTTGGCGATTGTCCCGGTCGTCGGGATAGATAGTGATTTTAAAAGAGTCGGTTTTGGTAAGGGTATGTACGATAGGTTTTTTGCAAGACTGCCTTATAAACCTAAAATAATTTTTTTACAATTAAGACCTTGTGTCTCTTTTCACAAGGTGACCGATTCGCACGATATTACTGCGGATGAATATATAAGTTTTAACATAAGGAGAAAAAATGACGGTAATATGGGTTATTCTCGTTTCTTCTTTATCCGCTCTCGGGGCGTTTTTTATCGCCAAAAAGATGGATAAAGCAAAATACGATTTATACGTAGAACAAGCAAAAGCGAAAGCGAAAGCGATAGAGTATGAAGCTGATAAGCTTTTGGAAAATGCTAAAAGCAAAGCAAAAGAGCTCGAGCTTGAAGCAAAAAACTCTTATGAACTTCAAAAAATAGAACTTCAAAAAGAGTATGAAGCGAAGCTTAACGAAATTTTGAAAAAAGAAGACGAAATCGAAAAATTAATTCAAGCTCAAATGGAGAAAAAAGAGGAAATCGCTCAAAAAGAAAAAGCTCTTCAAAAAGAGGAGATTTTACTACAAAAACAAAAAGAGCTCTATAATCAAAAACTTGATGAAGTTCAAAAAATCCTTGAAAATGCCGCAGGGCTTACGAAAGAAGAGGCAAGAGAGGTGATTTTGAAAAAAACCGAAGAGTCTTTAAGAGAAGAAATCGCTCATTTAACGAGAAAAATGCTAAAAGAAGCCGAAAACGAAGCGCAAAGAAAAGCCAACTTTATCATAGCTCAAGCTACTACGAGGTATGCCGGGGATTTTGCTGGCGAGAGATTGATAAACGTAGTGGCTATCGGCGATGACGAAATGAAAGGTAGAATTATCGGAAAAGAGGGTAAAAACATAAAAACTTTAGAGATGGTTACGGGGTGCGATATCATAATTGACGAGACTCCCGGAATAATTACTGTTAGTAGTTTTAATATTTACAGACGTCAAATTGCCGTTGAGACTATAAAAAGATTGATTGAAGACGGAAGAATACATCCGGCGAGAATTGAAGAAGTGTATAAAAAAGTGGAAGAAGAGTATGAAGAAAAAATAGCAAAAGAGGGTGAAGAGATTTTGATTGATTTGGGCTTAAGCGGTGCGGGAATTCATCCTGAGATTGTAAAACTCATAGGAAGACTCAGATACCGTGCGAGTTACGGACAAAATGCGCTTGGGCATTCTTTGGAAGTCGCTCATCTTGCCGGTATTATGGCTGCTGAAATGGGAGGAGACGAGCTGCTTGCCAAAAGAGCCGGAATCTTGCATGATATCGGAAAAGCTTTAACTCACGATTTCGGAGGAGACCACGTCAGCTTGGGTTATGACATATGTAAGCGTTACGGAGAGCCAGAAGCCGTACTAAACGCAATAAAAGCTCACCACGGACACGAAGAACCTACAAGCATAGAAGCTGCCGCGGTATGTACTGCCGATGCACTATCAGCGGCAAGACCTGGGGCCAGAAGAGAAGTATTGGAAGCGTTTTTGAAGCGCGTAAAACAGCTTGAAGAGATTGCTACGAGTTTTGAGGGTGTGATAAAAGCGTATGCGCTTAATGCCGGAAGAGAGCTTAGAGTGATTGTGGAAGCCGATTTGATAAGCGATGACGAAGCGGTGCTTTTGAGTCGTGAAATAGCAAAAAGAATTGAAGAAGAAGTGACCTTCCCGGGTGAGATAAAAGTAAACGTTATAAGAGAAAAAAGAGCTATTTCTAAAGCTGTGGCATAAAGAAGCTTTAGCTTGTGCCGATAATGGTTTAAAAGGAGTAAAATGGAAATTTTAGTAAAGCCTTGCGGGGAATTTTATACCAATTGTTATATCGTAGATAGAAAAATCATTATCGACCCGGGTATTGGAGCTTATGAATTTGTAAGGGAGCATGTCGATAAGCCTTTGGCTATTATCAACACTCACGGACATTTCGATCATATGTGGGATGATAAAACGATAAAAGAGATGTACGATATTCCTGTTTATATCCATAAAAATGACGCTTTTATGCTTGAAAACGACCCTTTCGGGTATAATCCTCCGAAAGTCAAGCCCGATTATCTTTTGGAAGAAGGTGATATTAAAATAGGGGATTACGATATTAAAATAAGACATTTTCCGGGGCATACTCCCGGTAGTATCACTATCGAAACAGGTGATGAAATGTTTAGCGGGGATTTTATTTTCGACGGAAGCATAGGAAGAGTCGATTTTCCGTATTCGAGTGCCGAAGATATGAAAAAATCTATTGAAAAATTTTTAAAAATTCCTTATGATAAAAGAGTATTACCGGGACACGGACCGGCTACAACGATTAAAAAGGCACAAAAGTTTTTACCGACTTGGCTTGAGTATTTATAAAGAAAGAGAATGTTTTCATTAGAAAAATTTAGAGAAGAGACTATTCATATATCTTTTTTTCTTTTTTTGTGTATTAGTATTTTTTATTTTATCGGTGCTTATTTCGGAATTTTTTTAATATATAAGCCTCTTTTGAAAGTGGAATTAATATTTGTTATTACGGATTTACTGTTTTATTTTTCTTATAAATTGAAAAAAATTACATATAAAACTTTTGCTTATATACTTACCTTTAGTATTATTTTTATGATAACACTTATTTTCTTTTTTAACAATCATGTTATATACCGGAGTTTTTGGTTTATTGCCAGTTTGCCTTTCATATATTTATATGCGGATAAAAAAATAGGAACTGCAGTAGCGATTTATTCTATCGTTTTAATGTATGTAGCTTACGAAAAAGGATTTTTTCCGATAACTTTTCAAGATTATGTCGCTTATGTTATTTCGGATTTAATGGTAGCCTCTATCAGCTGGTTTTTTATTACTCAAATGCAAACATACGAAAAAAAAGTTTTAGAAGAACAAAAAAAACTGGACGTACAGGCGAAAACCGATTATTTGACTAATGTTTTAAACAGAAGAGGATTTATGCAGGAAATTTTGGATAAAAAAGGAGTTTTAGGAGTTTTTGATTTGGATTATTTTAAAAAAATAAACGATACTTACGGGCATGAATTCGGGGATGAATATTTAAGGCATTTTGTGAAAATATTAAAAAATTCTCTTAGAAAAGATGATATTATTGGGAGATTTGGCGGAGATGAATTTGTAGTATTGTTTATCAACGCAAAAAAAGACGATTTGGATAAATGGGTTGAAGAGTTTTATAAAAGGCTCGAATTATCACCGTATAAGGGGATTAAAGTTTCCGTATCTATCGGTCTTGCAAATTATGAGGGTGATTTGCAAAAAAGTTTTAATTTAGCCGACAATGCCCTTTATATTTCCAAGAATAGAAGAAATAAGGTTACTTTTTTTGAAGAGTGATTAAAAATACGTCGAAATCTTTGTGTTTTTTTATTGTATGGATTATTTTATAATCCATTTTCCATTCGCTAAAATAGTCCTTTAGCTCATCTATAGAAAAACCGAAATGTTCAACGTCTTCGTTTCCTCTTGTGTGAAACGTTCCGTCTTCTTTTACTAAATCCGCAATAAAAACGATATTTGTTAATTCATATAATTTTTTGCTTAGTTTTTTTATATCCTTTATATGATGAATCGTCATAGAGCTTACTATTGCGTCATATTTATCATTTTCTTCAAAAATATTTTTAACAAAAGCTTTTGCGTTTAAGTTTAATTTTTTTGCTTTTTCGTTAAATTTTTCTACCATTTTCTCAGAAGTATCTATTCCTATCAGTTCTTTCGTAACATCGGCTATGTTGATACCTACAAGTCCCGTACCGCAACCGAATTCGAGTACTTTTTTGTTTTTGACAAAAGGTTTGACGTTTTGTACTACTTTTTTTGCAAGTTCTACTCTTCTTGGTAAGTCGTCCCAAGTGATAGCGTCTTTGTTGAATCTATTCATTTGGCACCTTTTATTAACATTATCATTTTTGTATCATTAATTTTGTGTTAAATTCCGAAAAGAGTTATAATTATATAAAAAAAATGGGGATGAAAATGACAAATGTTATATTGTGTGGGGGGAGCGGGACAAGACTTTGGCCTGTAAGTAGAGAAAATTTGCCGAAACAATTTTTAAAAATGTTTGATGGAAAATCTCTTTTTCAACTCACTGTTGAGAGAAATAGAAAATATAGCAATAAATTTGTTTTAGTTTCAAATGAAAATCAATATTTTATGGCTTTGGATCAATTAGATGAAATTAAGCTTGAAGATTATATCTCTATTATCGAACCTATAGGAAGAAATACCGCCGCTTCTATCGCTTTTGCGGCCTTTAGTGTCGATGAAGAAGAAGTTCTGTTCGTAACACCATCGGATCATTTGATAAAAGATGACGAACACTATGAAAAAGCTATTAAAGCAGCATATGAAGAAGCGAAAAAAGGGTATTTGATTACTTTTGGTATTACTCCTAACGCTCCTAAAACCGGATACGGATATATAAAAGTAAAAAATTGTAATAACGATATTTGTGATGTGGAGTCTTTTAAAGAAAAGCCGGATGAAAAGACGGCTAAAAAGTATCTTGAAGAAGGTAATTATTATTGGAATAGCGGAATGTTTATGTTTAAAGCGGGAGTATATTTGAATGAACTTAAAAAATATGCTCCGGATATTTATGAAGCGGTTAAAAATGCGTGTAAACATATTAAAAAACGCGATTTTATGAGAATTAAAAAAGAGGATATGCTTGAGATTAGAGACGAGAGTATAGATTATGCCGTAATGGAACATAGTAAAAAAATTAAAATGGTAAAATCGGATATCGATTGGAAAGACGTAGGAGACTTTGACGCTTTATACGAAGTTTTACCAAAAGATGAAAACGGAAATACTAAAAATGAAAAACTATTAGCATTAAATTCTAAAAATAACTTGGTTTTCGGAAGATATAAAAAACAAATTGCGATAAACGATATAGACGATATGATAATAGTTGATACTCCTACCGCTTTATTAGTAACAAAAAGAGGTAACGGGCAAAAAGTAAAAGATATTGTAAAAGTTTTGAAAAAAATCAATCCCGAAGTTGTAAAATTCGGAAGAACGGTTTATAGACCTTGGGGTAAATACATAAATCTAGAAGACGCACCGAATTTTAAAGTAAAAATTATTACGGTAAATCCGGGTAAAAGACTCTCGTTACAAAAACATTTTCATAGAAGCGAACACTGGGTGGTAGTAAGCGGAATTGCTGAAGTTACTATTGGAGATAAAACATTTCTTTTAAGACCGAACGAATCCACTTATATTCCGATAGGGGAAATTCACAGACTTGCAAATCCGGGCAAAATACCTCTTGAAATAATCGAAGTGCAAGTGGGTGAATATTTAAGTGAAGACGATATAGTAAGAATCGAGGATGATTATGGCAGAATTTAAGAAGGTAATTTTTTTCTTTTTTACAACGTTGTTATTAGCTCACGATTCTCCGTATTCTTTGGATAAGTTTAAACCGGTCCTTGAAATTTCCAAACTTCAAGCGCCCAAGAGTTCTTTCAACCCTTTATATAGTAGAAAATACGGGGATTTTGCAGATTATTCAAATAAGTATTTTTATCTGCAAGATAGAAAATATATGGTTTTTTATATGTGTGGTAATCATAATAGAAGCGAGCTTAGGTTTAAAAACATATGGAAAGTAGGCACTGAAAATAAAAAAGAAATGGAAGCGGAAGTTAAACTTTTTCCGCTTGATGAAAAAAAAGAGTTTACTTTTTTACAAATACATGCGGATAGTACTTTAAAAAATATGCCTACTATAAACAAACCTCTTTTAAGAGTGGTTTGGTATAAAAAGCTAAAAGGAAAAAGGAGCCATATTTGGGCGATAATAAGATTGGGGGACGATATTTTCAGTCGCTATCAAAAGATTGATTTGGGAGTTATGCCAAAATCGTTTTTTGATGTTAAAATATCGGTTTATAAAAATGTCTTGAAGATTTTTGTTAACGGTGTGGAAAAGGTGAATATGGATGTCGGTTATTGGGGGAAATATTACAACTATTTTAAAGCCGGCGTCTATTTGCAAGACGATGGTTGTGCAAAAGTATTATTTAAAAAATTAACCGTAAAGGATTAACATGAGAATATCAGTAGTGGGACTTGGGTATGTCGGTGCCGTATGTAGCGCAGCGTTAGCTAACGAAGGGCATCAAGTTATCGGTATGGATATCGATAAAACGAAAGTGGAATTAATTAACGAAGGAAAATCTCCTATAGTGGAAAAAGACCTTGACGTTTTAATTGAAAAAAACGTAAAAGAAGGTAGACTTAGAGCTACAACCAATCTTAAAGAAGCTATCGAAAATAGTGATATTACTTTTATTGCTGTAGGTACTCCTTCAAGAGAAAACGGAAGTATCGATTTAAAATATATCAAAGAAGCGGCAAAATCAATAGGTGAAGTCTTAAAAGATAAAAAAGATTTTCATATCGTAGTTATGAGAAGCACCGTTTTACCTGGTACGGGAAAAGGTGTTGTAATTCCGATTATTGAAGAAAATTCAGGTAAAAAAGTAGGTGTTGATTTTGGATATGCTTCAAATCCTGAATTTTTAAGAGAAAGTACGGCAATTTGGGACTTTTATCATCCTCCAAAAACAGTTATCGGTGCAAGTGACGAAAAAACTGCAAATACTTTGGAAGAGTTGTACTCTTTTATAGATACAAACGAAGCACCTCTTTTCAAAACGGAAATAGAAACTGCGGAAATGGTTAAATATGCTGATAATTCTTGGCATGCCGTAAAAGTTACTTTCGGTAACGAAATAGGTATGATTTGTTCAAGACTCGGAATTGATTCTCATAAAGTGATGAAAATCTTTTGTGCCGATAGAAAGCTTAATATTTCTTGTTATTATTTAACTCCGGGATTTGCGTTCGGAGGTAGTTGTTTACCAAAAGATGTTAAGGCTTTAACTTATAAAGCTAAAGAAGTTGATGAAAAAACACCTCTTTTAAACTCTTTAATGGAAAGTAACGAATATCAAATTAAAAGAGTTTTTAATCATTTTATTAAACCTTTAAGAAAGAAAAAAGTCGGTATTTTAGGTCTTAGTTTTAAAGCCGGAACCGATGATTTAAGAGAATCTCCGATACTTGAGCTTACTGAGACATTGATTGGTAAAGGATATTTTGTTAAAATTTTTGACGAAAATGTAGTTAAAGCAAGAGAAGAGGGGGCTGCAAAAGAATTTTTAGAAACCGAACTTCATCATATCAATGAAAGACTCACCGATAATCTCCAAGAAGTAATTGATAGCTCAGAAATTTTAGTAATTGGAAATAAAGATAACCGATTTAAAGGATTAGCTGATAAATATAAAGATAAAATTATTATCGACGTAGCAGCAATCGAGGATAGAATATCACAAGGGAACTATTTTAGAATAGTTTAAAAAATAAGGGGAAAAGGATGAAAAAAGGGTGAAAACGTTTCTTTTTTTTCTGATTTATATCCTTGTTGTCGTAATTCTCGGTTTTCTTATTCCTTATAAGGAATTCGATCCTTATGCCAGACAGTTAATTTTCTTTTTGGGTCTGGTGGGGATTTGGAGATATTCTTGGTTTTTCTTGAATATTACTCGTTCTTTAATCTATAGAAAGATTAAATTTAAGAGAATAAGAAAAGAGGAACAACAGGCAGGAAGTGAAATAGATCCGGAACATGTATTTATTTTGATTACTACGTTTAGAATCGGTACGAGTGTTTCAGTTGAAGTTTACAGAGCTGCTATTCAAGAGGCTATCAATTGCGGATATGATGTTACGCTGATTGCATCTATTGTTGAAATGTCTGAAGAGAGACTTGTTAGAAAAATATTTTTAGAGATGAATCCGCCTGAGAGGGTCAAACCCGTAATCACAAGAATTAAAGGTACCGGAAAAAGAGACGGTCTTGCGGTAGGATTTAGAGTAGTGGCAAACGCTCCTGTCAATCTTTATAAATCCGTAGTTGCCGTTGTTGATGGGGATTCTATTTTAGGTGAAGGAGTTATTAAAAAATCTGCAAGATTATTCGGCTTAAACGATAATTTAGGGGCTTTAACTACGGATGAAGACGCAAGACTTGACGGAAAAGATAGAGCGACTAATATTTACAGAAGATGGTATAGGTTAAGATTTGCTCAAAGAAACGTTACAATGGGGTCTCTTGCTCTTTCCAATAGAGTTTTGACATTAACGGGTCGTATGTCTATGATAAGAGCAAATATCGTAGCCGATAGAGAGTTTGTAAATACTGTACAAAACGATTATATCGAACATTGGAGACTCGGAAGATTTAAGTTCTTAACGGGTGATGATAAGTCGAGTTGGTATTATGTTATTAAAAACGGTTGGGATATGCTTTATGTACCGGATGTAATAGTTTATACGATTGAAGAAATTCCTCATAAAAATTATTTTATCGGTTCTATAATGCTTATGCAAAGATGGTTTGGTAACCAATATAGGACAAACGAAAGGGCTCTTAAAATACCGAGAAAAATACTTGGATGGTATGCATGGTACGCTCTTTGGGATCAACGATTTACAATGTGGACTTCACCTTATGGATTATTTATAGCGATATTTGGGTCGATACATTGGGGAGCGTATATTTTTGCGGCTTATATTTGGTGGGTAATGTTAAGTAGATTATTAATGACATTTGCTTACCGAACTTCCAGAAAAGATATTTTACCGAGTTGGCCGTTTTTCTTATATTACAATCAGATAGTTGGTTCATTTGTAAAAATTTATATTTGGAATCATTTATATAAACAGTCTTGGACCAGACAAAAAACGAAACTTGCGGCAGGTAGCAGATTTATTGCATGGTATCAAAGGTTTAGTTCGAATACCATGCTTTTATTGCAGTTGTTGTTTTTCATTATTATTATTAATTTTTTAGTTCAAAACATCAATTTTGATGATCTTTGGGCATATTTAAACTGGTTATAGGAGAAAGTTATGGCACAATATACGGATAAAGCAAAACAGATAGTTCATGAAGCGGAAATAACGAGACAGCATGCAAGATATAAAATTCCGGCAACTATAGAAATAGAAGGTAAAAAATATAAAGTTTACGATTGGTCTGTTTCTGGGGTGGGAATTATAGGACTTCCGGATGAAATTTATAATAAAAAACATGTGGTTGCAAAAATGATATTTAAATTCGATGACTTCGAAACCGTTATTGATAACCTGCATTTGGAATTCGTATCTAAAAGACCTGATGGGGTAGTCGGAGCAAGATTTACAGAGCTTACTCCTCAGCAAATAGCGATTTTAAACCAAATTATTTCTGCATATTTAGCTGGTGATATTGTTACTGAAGATGATATTATCCATGCGGTAACTCGTGCTAATTTTATGGAAAAGAAAGAAACCAAACCGAAAGTCGATAAGAAAAAATCAATTTTGGTCTTATTACTTTTATGGTTTTTCGTAATAGTTTTAATATTATTTTTACTTTTCGTAATGTACCAAAGAATTTATATCGTAAAAAGTGAAAACGCATTTTTTGATGCCAATATGACAATTATTAGAGCACCATCTCCTTCATATATAGAGTTTGCAAAAGATTTTAAAGTAAATCAAGAAGTAAATACGAGCGAAGTGTTGATGTATGCTCATATTATGTACGGAGGTGTGAAAGTTGTAAAATCACCTCTTAACGGAACGATTTTTAAAATTATGATTCATAACGGAGATTTCAGAAATGTGGGTGAGCCTGTTTTTGCCGTCCTTGAAAAAAATTATGAAATTTATATAGTTGCAAACGTTTTACATAAAGATTTGGTGAAAATAAGAATCGGAGATATTGCGAAAGTTCAACTTCCTAACGGTGATAGATTTTATGCAAGAGTTTCAAAAATAGAGTTTCCTTATAACGTTGTAGAAGAACACGCAAGACCGCTTGAAAATATTTATAACCAGGCAAGAAATTACGATAAAGTAATTTTAAAACCAATTAATTACAAACCTTCTACGGATTTAATAAGTACAAGTGCCGTTATTACTATCGATACTTTGTTAAATAAATACGACTGGTATTCAATCAAAGAAGAAAAACAAACTTCAAGTGAGCCTGAAAAAAAGCAAGTAACTGAATCTCAAAATCAAGACGAACAGGCTCAAGAAAATTTTAAAGCTGATGACAATAACGCAAATGAAATTAACAATGAGATTCAGAAAGAAAAAAACGTTCAAGAAACTACAAATAATGAAAAAACTCTAACAGAAGAAACAAAAGAAAAAGAAGTTGCAGAAGTACAAACTAATAATGAACCCCAAACACAACAAGAAACACAAGAAGTTGTGTATGAAAATAAGTATTGCATAATTGCGGCTTCATCTCCTAGACCGTTTAACGATAGAAAATCAAAAGAGTTTTTAAATAAATTTACCAATGCAAAAGTAGTAAAGGTCGGAAAAATTTATGAGATTAAAATTGAATCGTTTGATTCTTATAAACAAGCAAAAAGTTATGTTTTAAATAATGTAAAAAAATATTATAAAGATGCTTTTATCATCAAATGTAAAGTGAAAAAGAATGACTAAAAAGTTATTTGTTTTATTAACAGCGGTTATAACGCTTTATGCGGGTAAATGTTATTCCATATTGACACAAACAGGACTTTTTACTCCTGTTTATCCGTATAACTTTAGAGATAATCCTAATTTTAGAGAAGTTAAATGTAATTTATTGGATGATAGAATTGTTTGGGATAATAATCTTTCTTATGTAGGATGTTACAAAACATATAAAGAAGCAAATTATACACTACACCATTTAAAGTTTAATTTCGTAACTCCTAAAATTGTTGAACACAATGTAACTTTTAAAGACCAATATGTAATTTTCCCTACAACTTCAACGGTAAAACCTAAAAATGTCAATAAAATAATCTCTAAATTTAAACCCCAAATATTAGAAAAAAACTTTCCTACTAAATTTTACGGTAATGGAATCGATTTTATTGATATTACGAAAATCACTTTTATGCCTACCGTAAACTTGTATGATTTTTATAGATTTTATAGAAAGCATAATCTTTCTACAAAAGTAATGGTGCTTTATAACGGTGTTTATTCAATTGATTATCTTTATCAGAAAATACATAATCCTAGTATCTTAAAAAAGATTGACGATAAAACTTATATTTTAAAAGTTCCGCTATATATTTCTCCTACCGCTAAATTGGTAGTGAATAATAAAACCCTTCTTTTAGAAACTACCCCGAAACCTGTTTTTATCATGTATCATGGTGATATTTACGCAAAAAATTCTAAATTTATAACGTGGAATTTAAAAGATAATAATTACGATAAAAGAGAACATATACCTGAAGAAGAGTTGTTATTAATAGGACTTCAAAAACCTAGACCATATTTTATCGGACTTACCGGTTCAAAAACGTATTTTATAAATAACTATTTTAAAGGATTGGGATTTCATTCAACTTCGGCTACTTTCGGAATAGCTTTGTTACATTTTCCTAAAGATTTAATCGTAAATAAATACAATTTATTCACTTTTTTAAATCAAAGAGGATTACCAAAAGGATATTACATAGGTAATACAATGGTTGATAATATGATGGGATTTTATTGTTCCGAAGCCAAAAATACGGCAATAATTGGAAATTTGATGTATGATAATTTGATTTATAATATTGACCCTCATGATTATTCCGAAGGTTTGATTATTGCGAGAAATATTACCGCTAAAGCAAAACATGCTCATGGAATTGTTATTTCAAGACAAGTAAATCATACTATTATCGCTCAAAATTTTTCTTTCAATAACCATTCGGCCGGAATTATGCTAGATAGATTATCAAATTATAATTATATTTTTGATAATCTATCGGCTATTAATGGTTATATGGGAGTTTCCATACAAGAAAGTGATGATGTTCTTGTTTATAAAAATTATTTAATCGGTAATAAAATAGACGGAATAATTATCAGAAACTCTTTAAGAATCAGTGTTCTTGATAATTATATAGCATACAATGCAAAAAACGGAGTTGAAGTTTTAACGAAAAATATTGACGGTATGATTTATAGAAATTTTGCTAGGGATCCTTATCATAAAGCAACTGCGGCTGTTGTGGAAGATAACAAAATAATCGATAATATTTTTTATAGTATTGTAGTTAAGAATAATGCCGCTGTTTATCTAAAAGATAATGAATTAAGAAATAAATATTATCCGAATTTCGGTGGGGATTTAAATATATTTACCTCTAAAATCGATAAAAATCACGGTAAGTTTAAATTATATGGAATAGGAAATCCTTTTAGAGCGAGAAGTATTGATGAAATCAGGATGAGTAAAAAAGTTGTTGATGAAGCGAGAAAAATATTTATTGACGCTTCGTGTAATAACGATTTTGTTTCTGAAATGTTAGGAAAATTATATGTTTCAAAATATAAAAATCAGTATATGGCTCAAAAAGAATATATTAGAGGTATTTCTCAATTATATCCTAACGATATGAGTTCGTATGGATATTTTCTTTTATCAAAAGCAAATACTAAAAAAGAGTATATAAACGCAATAAGTTATATCGCTCAAAGTATTATTTTTGGAAATAGTAGAGCTAAAATTGATATTTCTCAAATTCCTTATGTCGTGCCTGTAGATAAAAACGATATAAATAAAGCCTTTGAAATTGCTTTAAATAGATTAAAAAATTATAAAGTTGTTGATGATATTTACAGTTCGGCTTGTAAAATTGATGATAGAAAAAAAGCTAAGATCGAGAGTGCTTGGAAAATTTTTAATTATAAATTTAAACATTCGGGTGCTAAAGATTATTTTGAATATTGCAGTTTACCTTTGAAGGATTTTACTATTTTTACTCCTAAAATTATAAAAAAGATACATTATATTTTTGCAAAGGCGAATGAACCTAAAAAAGCGTATTACCGAAAATTATTAAAAGAAAATCAGTTAATAAAAGATTCGCCGGATTGCAAGCTTGTATCTATTAGACTAAAAAGGATTAGGGATAGTTTAGATCAATATTATCAAACCGAAAGAAGTAAAATGATAAAAGTTTTAAATCCTTATATCGATCAATATTTGAAATTAATAAACGAATATAGACTTCACAAAGTTTCCAAAAAACAAATTCACGAATTAATGCAGGAGAATTGATGAAAAAGGTAATTTTAATATTAATCATTTCTCTTTTTGCTTTTGCAAAAGAGTATTCTATTATTGCATTTAGTACTAAGACATTTGATAAAAAAGCGGCTCAAAAATTTATTAAGCGTTTTCCAAACGGAATTGTTAAACAATATACGAGATTCGTGGAATATAAAATAGAACCGTTCAAAAGCTATAAAGCAGCAAAAGAGTATCTTAAAAAAGTAAAAAAATATTATAAATATCCGTTAATTATCCCTTATAATCCTAATTTGGGTATTGTTTTGTATCCTAAAAATAAAGAACATTTCGTAAAAGTTGTAAAGCCTAAAAATAAATTATCCGCAAGTTATATAACTCCTGTTGCTATCAAAAAAAAGAATAATTGGCTTATATATTGCAAAGGTGAATGCGGATGTAATACGAAAAAAAATTATTCGTGGGAAGTAAATAAAACAAAAGTTTTAAGTTCTATACATATTGAAGTTAAAGACTATTTAAAAAATGAAAATAATATATCATTAAAAGTAGTAAAAGTAACGTCAGAAAATAATAACAGCTCTACTCAAAAAAATAATAATATTTTTACATGTAAATATCCATCCGTTTCAAATTATATTTTTTATTGGGATGTATATGGTAACTTATATCAAGGACAAAAATACACTTCAAGGCTTTATGGAGATAGTGAAAATATAAAACTTGGGATTATATATGAAAAATTCTTTTGGAATAATTGGAAATTTTTTACTGATGACAGAATTATTCTTTCCAGAAAAAATTCAAGTGGAGATGTCTCTTTTGACGCTTATTTAGATATAAATGAACTTTATATTAGAAGTTATTGTTTAAATTGCGATATGGCGAATATCTTAATCGGTCGTAAAAAAACAAAAGATTTTAGGTCTTGGTGGTATGATGCGCCTCTTGATGAGATAATGGTGTTTAATGAAAACAATCTTTTAACTTATCAGTTGATTGCAGCCACAAGGATAAATAACGAAACGATTACGGATGATAACTCTCCAAAATCAAAATTAAAACATTCGAGTTTTTTTATTTTACATACGAATTATGAATATTATTACAGAAAAAACGTAGGTTTTTATTATATTTACGAGCATTCAAAACCTAATGACGGGTATATTAAAAATAGAAAACTATCGTTTTTGGGTGTGGACTTAAACGGATTTGAAAAAAATCTATTTTATTGGCTAAATGTTGGATATAGCGGCGGTAAAATAAATAAATATACCAAAACCAACAGAAGTGACGGGTATGGTTTTGATATCGGCTTTAGAGCTCCGTATTCACAAAAACTTTCATATGCGGCAAGTTATGCTTTCGGTAGCGGAAGTCACTATTTTACTCAGCCGTATATTGCAACGAACAACTCCGATTATCTAAATAAAAGTTTTTCGTTTAGATACTACGGAAACGTTTTAAATCCTGTACTTGAAAATTTACATATTATTTCTTTATACGGAATATATGACTTTAATCCGAAAGCCGCACTAATCGCTTCATTGCATAATTATCGTCAAGACGTTAAGAAAAAAGTTCAATTCAATACTAAGTATTTTTATCCTACTAACGGAAAAAGCAAAGATATCGGAAATGAAATCGACTTGGTATATCAATATAACACAACCAAAAAACAAAAATTAAAAATCGGAGCCGGGTATTTCTTAGGCGGAGATGCTTTCAATTATTTGAGTGAAAAAAACGCATACAGAATTTTTGTTAATTATAGATATTATTGGAAATAGGGGAAAAGATGAGAGTATTTGGATTAATAGCCGGTGTATCGCTTATTTTTTTTGTCGGCTGTGCGGACAAAAGAATTGCAAGCAATTACTATAAAAGCAAAAATTATGAAAAAGCTTATGAGGAATATTATAAATTTGCAAAAAGAGGTTTTCCTGACGCAGCCGATAAAGTTGCAAGGTTAATTTATTTCAATAAAGTAAACAAACCGCCTTATATAGAGAGGAAATATGCTCTTATAGCATATAAAAACGGCTACAATGATGCGGCTTTGTATGTTGCCGATTCTTATTTTAGAGAAAAAAATTATAAAGAAGCTTTGAAATGGTATGACAAAGTATCTTTTGATAAATTCAGAATAAGAGATTTCGAAAATTATCTGACTTGTGTCGAGAGTCTTGATAATATCAAAGAAAAAGTTGCCTATCTGGATAAATTAAACGCTTACGCACAAAAATCCGACAATCCGAAACTTCAAACTATTTTAGGAAAATATTATTTACAAGAGTCACCTTTTTATAATCCTCAAAGAGCTGAAAAATTATTACAAAAAGCATACGATAAAGGCTATTATCAAGCAGGAGTTGTGCTTGGTATTTTTTATATTAAAAATGGAAAAAAACAAGAAGGTTATGAGATTTTAAAAGATGTCGCATATAAAGATAAAAGAGCGGCGTATTATCTTGGTAACTATCTATATGATGAAATGATTACAAAAGAAAAACTTTTAAATAGCGGATGTATTACTTGCGGGTTTGATACTCCGGAAGATTTTTTCGTAAAAAAACTTACGATTTATAAGTATAACGACCTGTTTACAAGAAAAAATGTAAAAAAAGCTTATGATATTTCTTATAAACTCGGAAATAAAAAAGCATTATATCAGCTCATAAGGCTTGATATTGAAGATAATACTTTCGAACTTACTCCTGAAACCTATAGCGGATTTGATTTAAAAGGAGCGGTTTCATATTTAAAATCTAAAAATGACGTCGAATCTAAATTGATACTTGCAAAAATATATGAAAAATATCTTTATCTGAACTCATATAAAAAAGCTAAAGAAATTTATAAATGGTATGAAAAAATCAATAAACTTCAAGCCGACTGGCATCTTTATCAATATGAAAAAAGATTTGAAAACAGGGTGGATTTGGAACTTTTAAGTTATTTGGTAGAGAAAAAATTCGTACCGGCAATTGTGGAAATGGCATATCAAATGTCAATTCAAAATAAAGATATACAAAACAATAAAAAAGTGCTTGAATATTATGCTAATCAAGGCAATATTTTGGCTTTAAATTATCTTGGAAGTTTGTATTCAAGAGAAATTTTAACGCCTAAAACAAAAAGCATAGATTATTACAAGCAAGCCTGTATTTTAGAGAAAAAGCCTTTTTATATTCCGAGTGAAGACTTAAAAATTGCAAACTATGATAACGACGTATTAAAAAACGAAAATAAAGCTTTAACTATCAATTATTATTACGCTCAAATGAAAAACAGACAAGCACAGCTTTATATTTCTAAGTTCTATAAAAATCATTGTAATTACGATAAATTAAAAACATGGCTCGATACTCTTGTAAAAGAAGCGGATAAAAAAGGAGAGGCGTTATATTATACTTCTGTTCTTGAGAGATATATTGACGGAGATTATAAAAAAGCTTTAAATGCATTGGAAAAAGACGACTCACTTCAATCGGATTTGGTACTTGCAAGAGTGTATGCTAACGGCTGGTATGTTGATTTTGACCCTAAAAAAGCTGAAGAGTATTACCAAAAAGCTATAAACAAAGGCTATAAGCCGGCTATTTTAAATATTGCCGCTTTATATGAAAAAATAAACGTAAACGGAAAATATAATAATAAAATCGTCTCTCTTTATAATGAAGCGATTAATGCCGGATTAAAAAATGCGAAAATCAAACTTGCGAAATTTTATATTTCACAAAACGAAAAACAAAAAGCTTTGAGAATTTTAAAAAGTATGCCTAACAATCCGAAAGCAAGTTATTTATTGTATCTATTGACCGGAAATCTCAGATATGTAAAAAACGGCGATACCAATTACGGATATCTGCTTCTTGCAAAAGCTGAAGTTTATTCGAAAAAAGCTCCAAGAAGAGCATTATATTACGCTTTTAGAGCAATGTTATGTAATACTCCGAAAACTCCGAAAGTTGCTATTGAGCTTATGAAGAGGATAAATAACGCAAGAGTTATCGATTCAATTTACAAAAGAGCAAAAAGAGCTCCGAAATGTTATTTAAACTAAAGCCTTATTCCCGCTTTTTTTAAGGCTTTGTGAATATGACTCATTTGTGAAGATTTATATTTACACCACTCAGGAGCAAGTAGATTCTCGGTACCTGCAGTCATTCTTTGGATAGATATATTTTCAGGCAGCATTTTTATAGATTTTACGAGTGTATCGATATACTCTTCTTCAGTTATAGGAGTGAAGTTTCCTTTTTTGTATTCAAGAGCTAAAAGTGTATTTTCCGTAACGTATAAAGGATGAAATTTAATCGAATCGATATTGAGTTTTATGGAGTCTTCTACGCTTTTTAGCATATCTTTTTGTGTTTCTCCCGGGAATCCGAAAATAAGATGACCGCAAACGTTAAGTCCCAATTTTTTGGTTTTTGTGATAGTTTCTACTACGTTTTGAAAATCATGTCCTCTATTAATTTTTTTTAGAGTTTCGTCGTTACTTGTTTGGATACCGTATTCAACCCAAACTTCGTATTTTTCACTAAGTTTTTTAAGATATTCCAATGTTTCATCAGTTATCGAGTCCGTTCTTGTGCCTACACTTATTCCGATTACATCAGGAAAAGAGAGTGCTTTTTCGTATAAAGCTTTTAAGGTTTCAAAAGGTGCGTATGTGTTTGTAAAGCTTTGAAAATATACAATAAATTTTTTTGCGTTGTAATATTTTTTTAAAGAAGGTACGGTGTTAAAAAATTGAAATTCTAAAGATTTCAGCTGTTTTTCAAGCAGAGGATTTTCTTGAGATTGCAAATTTAGAGTAAATTTTTCTTTTGTGAAGTTGGGTGAAAAACTTTCGTTTTCACAAAAAACACAGCCTCCTCTTGCTACCGTCCCGTCAATATTAGGACAAGTAAATCCCGGTATTGAAATAGGGACTTTTTTTACATTCGTTTTGAATTTCTTTTTTAAATATTTACCAAAAGTGTAAAGTCTTTTCATCGCACCTTCTTTTTGGGGAGAATATAACAAAAAAGAGAAAAAAAGTCCAGATTATAGGATAGGATATTCGCCGTCGAAACACGCAAAGCAGTAGTTTTCTTTTTTGTCTTTTACCGCTCTTACCATTCCCTCAATTGATAGATAAGCTAAAGAGTCGGCTTCGATATATTTACAAATCTCATTAACGCTCATTTTGCTTGCGATAAGCTCTTCTTTTGTAGGAGTATCAACCCCATAGTAACATGGTCCTGTAGTCGCAGGCGAAGCGATTCTCATATGCACTTCTTTAGCTCCCGCTTCTTTTAGCATTCTTACAATTCTTCTACTTGTCGTACCTCTTACGATACTGTCATCGATAACTACAAGCTTTTTGCCTTCGATTTTGTGTTTTATCGGAGAGAGTTTCATTTTTACTTTTAAATCTCTTATCTCTTGAGTAGGCTCGATAAACGTTCTTCCAACATAATGATTTCTCATAATTGCCATTTCAAACGGAATTTGGCTCTCTTGCGAATATCCGAGCGCAGCAGCAACACCGCTATCAGGTACGGGTACTACCATATCGGCATCTACCGGAAGCTCTTTTGCAAGCTCTCTTCCCATCTGTTTTCTTATGCTATATACGTTTTTGCCAAAAACGTTACTATCCGGTCTTGCAAAGTAGATATATTCGAAAATACATTGTTTAGGAGTAGGTTCGAAAATCATTTCGCTTTTTATTTCGTCGTTTTCAAAAATTACCATTTCACCAGGTTTGATGTCTCTGACATATTCAGCGCCTACAAGTTCAAAAGCGCATGTTTCGCTGGCTACTATGTAACCTCCCGATTTGATTTTTCCAAGTGATAGCGGTCTGAATCCGAACGGGTCTCTTATAGCAAACATTTTACTTCTACTAAGAATAATCAAAGAAAAAGCGCCTTTTATTTTTTTAACGGCATCGATAATTCTCTCTTTTAGAGTGTTTTTTTCATAGTTTTTGGCTATTAAGTGAATAAGGTTTTCCGTATCCATATTTGATTGGAAAATCGCGCCTCTTTTAATCAAATCTTCTCTTATTTCTCTTGCGTTTACTAAGTTTCCGTTATGAACTATCGAAATTTCACCAAGTCCGTATCTTGCAAAAACAGGCTGAGCGTCAAGAATGGAATCATCTCCCGCAGTCGAATATCTCGTATGACCTATTGCCATATGTCCTTTTAGGATTTTAAAATGCTCTTCTTTGAAAATTTGAGTTACCAATCCTCTGTCTTTTATCGTATGGATATGACTTCCGTCACTGCTACTGATACCGGCCGCTTCTTGACCTCTGTGTTGCATTGCAAAAAGAGAATAAAAAGCCAATTTGCTTGCGTTTTCGTTTCCGTAAATTCCTACTACTGAACACATAATTTTTTCCTTTATATTCCTAATGCGTCGTTAATTGAATAAAGTCCCGGATTTTGATTTACAATCCATTTCGCTACTTTTAAAGCTCCTCTTGCGAATGTTTCTCTGCTTGTAGCCGTATGGTTTAGCTCTAAGAATTCTCCGTCGTTGTAAAATCCTACGGTATGTCTTCCCACTACGTCACCGCCTCTTACGGCAAATACTCCGATTTCATCTTTTGTTCTTGCTCCGACGTGTCCGCTTCTGCCCGTAACCATTACGTCTTTAAGCTCAAGTCCTCTGGCTTTTGCACAACTCTCGGCAAGAGTCAAAGCCGTACCGCTTGGCGCGTCCACTTTATATCTGTGGTGTTGTTCTACTATTTCTATATCGAAATCTCTAAGTTTTTCGCTTACCATCGCTACGAGTTTATTTAAAATAGCCACTCCCAAACTCATGTTCGTAGCGTATAAAATCGGCATTTTTTTACTTGCTTCAATCATTAGATTTTTTTGATGATTATTTAGACCTGTTGTGGCTATTACAAGCGGTGTCGGGTTTTCAAGTGCCGCTTCAAGAAGTTTTTGAGTCGCTATCGGAGCTGAAAAATCAATTACGACGTCGCTATTTTCAAGAAGCGTTTTTGCGTCGTTAGTGATAATCGTTTCGCTCGGGAATTCTATAGTTTGTTCGCCTTCGAACATTACAGCTCCGATTTTTTCGTTTTCGTTTTTCAAAATATTTACAAGAAGCGTTCCGACTCTACCTGTAGCACCTACGATTCCGTATTTCATAGTTCTTCCTTTTCTATATATTTTAATGCGTTGATTGCCGCTGTCGCTCCGTCACCTGCTGCGGCGACTACTTGTTTTACGCTGTCTTCTCTAATATCTCCCGCGGCATAAAGGCCTTTTTGGGATGTTTCCATTTTAAGATTTACTTTTACTTCTCCCCATTCGTTTAACTCTACCAAATCTTTAACAAGTTCGTTATTGACTTTCATACCGACAAATACAAAAACTCCGTCAACTTTCAGTTCTTTTTCTTCGCCGTTTAAGTTTAGAATTATACCTTCTACAAACTGATTTCCAAATACTTTTTTAACGGTTGCGTTAAAAATTATTTCGATATTTTCCGTTTCGAATATTTTTTTTTGAGTAACGGGAGCGGCTCTGAATTTATCGCGTCTGTGGATGAGATATACTTTTTTTGCAATTTTGCTGAGATATAGGGCTTCTTCAAGAGCCGTATCACCTCCTCCTATAACCGCAACTATTTTATCTTTATAAAAAAATCCGTCGCAAACCGCACAATAGCTTACTCCTTTTCCGGTATATTCGATTTCTCCTTCAAACCCCGCTTTTTTAGGAGTAGAACCTGTTGCTATTATTAAGGTTTTGGACTTATATTCGTTTTTTGGAGTTTTTACGATAAAGTGAGAATTTTCTTTTTGAATTTTAACGGCTTCTTCGCTTTTTATTTCACAACCGAATTTTTGCGCTTGAGCGGGCCAGCACATCATAAGCTCAAGACCGCTTTTAACATCGCAAACACCCGGGTAGTTTTCTATTTCGCTGCTTAGAGTAATTTGGCCTCCGGGAGTCAGTTTTTCAAGTAGTAATGTTTTAGCACCCAAACGACTTGCGTATAATCCGGCGGTCAGTCCCGCAGGTCCTCCACCGATGATGATTACATCATACATTTTAATCCTTTAACACTTCAAGAGGTGAATCTTGTTTATATAATTTTTTATTGTATCTTTTTATTTTGACAACAACCGGTACTTCATAAATATTCAGGTATTGTATTATTTTAATTATAGTATTTATTCCGGCTGTTGTATAGATTACGCCCGGAATTTTTTTTCTTTGCTGAAAAATATCTACTGCTAAAATCGGTGCGTCTTTTGGAATCTCTTTTTTTAGTTTTTCCAAATCGGACATTTTCGAACTGAAAAGAAGTAGATAATACTCATCATTTTTCGGCTCGAAAATGTCCGTTTTTTCATAAAGGACTATTTTATTAAAGTCAATAAATTTATATGTTGAGAATTTGTAGTTGTAATAAAAGAAAAAAGCAGCTACAAGTAATGCCCCGAAAAAGGAGCTGAATGTGTAGAAAAGTTTATTTTTAAAGATTATTATTCTCCAAGTAGTGCGTTAATTTTTTCTTCATAGAAGTTTTTAGGTGCCGCACCGATCATTGAATCGGCAAGTTGACCGTCTTTAAAGAATAGTACCGTAGGAATACTTCTGATTCCGAATTGCATTGCAAGTTCTTGTTGTTCGTCAGTGTTTACTTTTCCTACTACTACGCCTTTATCTTTGTATTCTTCCGCAAGCTCTTCGATAATAGGTGCAATCATTCTACAAGGTCCGCACCAAGGCGCCCAGAAGTCTACTACTGCAACTTTCGCGTTTTTTACCGTATCGGCAAAGTTTTGTGCTGTAATTTCTAATGCCATTATATCTCCTTAATTTTTTTCTATATTATACATAAAAAAAGACAAATTTACTCATTTACTGCCGCAGTTTTTTTGAATTTGAGTGATAACACCACAAATCTAAAAAATTGCCAAATGATACATCTTCTTTTCCATTGTTCAAACGGAGTAGGGTACATACCGAAATTCCAATCGGTATAAGCTCTCTCACTCCAAGGAATTTTGATTTTATGTTGTTTCGTATCCATTTTATCTCCTTTATATTAATCTGGAATTAACCACCAACCCGGTTTTGCTTTAGCTTTGTATAAGAATAGATGGTGCATTAAGTATTTAAACCAATGTCCGGCTACTCCGACTTCACCGATAGTATAGTTGATATCTCTTCCGAAATCCGGATATTTGTTGTAATCGGGAATAGTAGGATATACCGACATACTTCCCGCAATTCCTCTAAATCCGTAACCGATTGACACTACACAAATACTTGCTATCTCAGCCATACTCGCTTTATGTTTGAAACTCGGTTTTCCTTCCAAAATCCATTCGGCAATATTCATAGCCGTAGCGTGACCCATTACCGCACTTGGCATACCTGTTCTTGGCGGTGCCGGTGTTAGAGGTCTTCCGCTTGGTGTTGTGTGAGGTTTTGATATCGTATGTGGAGGCGCAAATGCGATACCTATTGCGAAAATATTCGGATATGTCGGGTTTTGGAGCTTTTTAGGCCAATCATCCCCGCTCCATTCGTGATAAGGTTTTTTGGCACTTTCATAATCAGCATCGACAATCATTAATTTATTCGGCTTGAATAATCTATCCGTATAATCTTCTCCGTTCGGTCCTACGGAAGTGATACCTACACCGCTAAACGGAGGAATTAACATAGCGAAATCATAATCCATTGTAAGCTCTTCGCCTTGATACGTTTCATAGTATATTTTGCCGGGTTCTACTTTATAGACGCTTGATTGGTGATGCCATCTAACTCCGTATTCATAAAATAGAGCACTAATAATATTTTTGGTATGAGCTACATAACCGGCATTTTTTACATACGCACCGGCCATTCCCAAATCACCGATAAACATTTCGTTTGTAATATATCTGATATCGGCCATATCTTCAAGACCTAAGTCTTTAATTAAACTCGCTACGTTTAGAGTGTATTCAAGAGCCGCACCTTGACATGTAGCTCCTCCGTGTCCAAGACCGATAACTATTTTTTGTTTTTGGCCTTTTTTCATTTTTTCTATTACTTTACTAAGCTCACTCCAAGCATGATCGGCATGGTTATAGCTACAAATAGAAACGGTTCCGCTTGCATCAGGACCGAGCCCCGGAGTTGCTTCAAAGTTTAGTTTAGGACCTGTTGCGTTTATAAGAAAATCATAATAAACTTTTTCTTTTTTCCCCGCATCAGTTCCGCTTACATATTCAATAGTTACGTAAGGTTTGTTTTCTCCCGCGTCACCTTCAGGGTGTATTGAGAGTGCTTTTGCTTGTTTGAAGTCGATTTTCATTTTGTCATATACGGGTTTTAATGGAAAATAAACATCTTCCGGTTTCATATGACCTGTACCCACCCAAATATTCGAAGGTACCCATTGATAGTTAGAGTTTGGTGAAACTACGATAACTTCACCTTTATTTCCAAGTTTACGTTTAAGATTTAATGCCGCGGTATGTCCGGAAATACCCGCACCTAAAATAACCACTCTTGGTTTCATTTTCATCCTTTCCGTTTAATGTACAATTAATTATATCTCTATTTTTGATAAAAAGAGTATTTTTATCTTAAATTAAAAAAAAGTTATAAAATCTATAAGAGAATATTAAATATACATTAAGAAGAAATTGGTTTTAAATGATTATCATATGTAGGGAAATTGAAGAAATTAAAAAAAGAGGGAAAATCCCAAAAGGGATTAGTGTTCTACGTTGTCGTTTACGTTTCTTACGTCAAATAGAGAATCAAGGATTGAGTAAATAGCAATACCAAGTCCTAAACATCCGATAATAACCATCCATTCCATAGTATGAGGAGCGATATAAGCCCATGGTGTTACGGCATCTAAGTCGTAAATTCCTGTAGCTTCAGGTCCCATACCGAATCTGTCAGTCATCGGAACGATGTTACCACCGTAAATAAATGCTTGTCTCATTAAAAAAGTACCGATTAGTGCTGAAATACCGCCTAATAATACGGCTCCAGGTTTTCTTGTTAAGAATAATACGAAAGGAATAGCGATTCCAAGTATGATCCATCCCCAATACATCCAGCTAATAGGACTTCCGCTCATGATAAGTTTCATCCATTTAGGATCAACTGTCATGAAGTTGATTACTTCGTAAAGTGCTGCAAGAGCTGTAAGTACAACACCCGCAGTTGCCGCAGTTTTAATCATATCTTCGAAGTAAGGTTTGTTTTTAAGTCCTAAGAATGCGAAAACGATTGCTCCTGCAATTCCTGTTAGAGCACCTGTTACAAGGAAATATAACCATAACAACGGAATGTCAGTCCATAAATGTCTTGGTGTGTTAAGGTTGAATAAAAGACCTTGGATATAGAATTCGATTAGGTCGATAATAATACCGAGAATTACTAAAATACCTGCAAGTTTTCTTGCTAAATCTCTTTTGTTTGTGATTAAGAAATAAATTTCAATAAATGTAAACGGAATATATACACCGTAAAGAGGCAACATTAACCACATACCGCTTTGTGGTTGAGGGTTAATCATCATCCAATAGATGTTTAATTGGTTTGCTAAGTCAGTAAAGATTGATGTCAATCCGCCAAATACCATTGCAATACCGAAAGTCATTAGTGCCGCTGCAACTTTCGGAGCTATTTTAGCATGGAAAAGTTCTGCAAGCGCAGTTAAGAAAATAAGTGCACTACCACCGTAAAGTAGATATACGTATTGAGTAACAAATACACCCCAAGGGTTTGATTTATTTACTTCTTCAACTTCTCTTAAATTAAAAATTTGTTCTTTTAAAGCTTCCGCAATCGCCTTAAGATGTTCGCTGCTACCGCCTGCAGCTGCAATTACGTCCGCATTGTTAACGAAATGATGAGCCCATCTTAAATAGAATACTTCATACCATCCTACCAAACCTATTGCTAAAAGAATATAAGCAACAAGCATAGTTTTATTAAATAAAAGTTCTCCAAGGCTAACTTTTTTAATATTTAGCCCGCAGCATTGAGTATATTCAGCCATAGTAGCTCCTTACGCTTTTTTCCACTCAGGTTTTTTAGCCTGAGCAGCTGCTTCATATGTTGATTTGATTTCATCCCATGTATGGAATTTAATACCTTCACCGATAGTTCTTCTTGCGAACTCTTCATCTTCCGGTACGAGATAGAATAGTTTAGGTAACGTACCTTCGTCTTCTTTAAGTACGAAGAATTTTCTATTTTTAAGTAGTTTTACGATATCGGAATTTTCGTCTTCCAAGTCACCGAACGTTCTAACTTTTGTAGGACATGTCGCACTACATGCAGTCGTTCCGTATTCTTGAATTCTTCCGTCACAGAATGTACATTTATCTACCGCGTGTCTTGTTTCGTCTACGAATCTTGCATCGTAAGGACACGCTTCCATACATCCCTTACAGATAATACACATATCATAATCAACTTTTACGATTCCGCCTTCAACAAAATGTGAAGCTCCTGTCGGACATACCGTAACACACGGAGCGTCTTCACAGTGGTTACATTGACTCGGATAAAAGTTTAGGAAAACGTCAGCAAGTGTGTTTCCACCTTCGACAACACCTACCCAAATTCTTTGTTTATCCGCACCGAGCATTACTCCGTTTTCGTCTTTACACGCAACTTCGCATGCTCTACAGTCGATACAGTTTTGATATTCAAGTGCTATTGCATAGTTTGCCATGGCTTACACCTTTCTTATTGTTACAAATGTTTCGTTCATACTTGCAGCTCCGATAAACGGATCGATTCTGTCTTCTGCAATTTGAGCTTGTGAAATACCGTTGTCATATCCAAGTGTAAATAGTTTTGATTGACTTCCAAGTCCAGTTGCTACGAAAATAGTGTCTTTTCTAATTCTCTTAGTAGGATAAACTTTTCCTCTAACAGTTTTTCCTTGTCTATTTACAAGTTCTACTTCGTCTTTGAATTTTAATCCCATTTCGTTTGCAAGGTCTTGATTAATCCAAATATAGTTGTAATTCATCAAGTCAAGTAGTAGATAGTTGTTCGGATGAGAACTTTGAGTAAAGTAACCGTGTCTTCCGATTACAAGTCTTACTTGATTGTTTTTAGGTTCTTCGAACATACTGTCACGCCATACAGGTAAATCTGTAACTTGTTCTTCTTGACCTGTAATAGGGTTAACGAATTTTTGTCCCGCAATGTTTTTGAGCGAGAATTTAATGAATTTTCCTTTTTTAGGAACGATACAGTAGTCTTTCGGAAGAGTACAGTATTTTTTGTAAAGTTCGTACATTGCCGTATTTTTGCCAGGATAATCTTTTTTGAACGTTTTAAGGTGTTCGTCGATAGCTTCTTCGATAGCTTTTTCGATTCCAGGCCAATAAACTCCGTATTCTTTTAATATTTCAGCAGCTTTGTCTCCGTAAAGTTCTTTCATTACTTCTTCGTTGAATTCTTCAGGAGTTTTTTCGTATGCCGCACTTAATTTGAATGAACCGATATCTAGGTCGTCTTCACTTGCATGTTCTAAGATTGCTTTAATTAACTTAGGATCTTTAATATCAGCTTTTAATTTTGCTTCGTCAATTTCAAAATCGTCAGTTAAGTATTTAGCCAAATTGAAATCTTTTGGAAGTTCTGCTCCTAAATCGTCTGCATCCCAAGTATATTTGAATGTAATTGCGGCTAAATCTTTTTCGATTTTTTCGCTAAGCTCTTTTAAAATGTTATAAAGAGGTTTTGTTTTGTATAAAGGTTTGCTTGTCGCCCATCTTGCACCGATCATAGGTTCTCTAAGAGTACCGAATGATTTTAGAGGTGATGTTCTTTCAAGATAAACCGTATCAGGTAAGATTACGTCCGCATACATCGCCGTATCGTTTGGTAGAATGTCGATAACTACCACTAAGTCCATAGTATCGAACATTTTTTCAGTTTCTTCTCTACCCGGTACTGATTGGATAGGGTTTTCTCTATAAATAAACATTCCTCTTACAGGATATGCACCTTCAGGTAGTTTTTCTCCGTTTTTCCATTTTTTATTGATATCTCTTACTGTGTTTCTGAATACTTGCCAGCTTCCTTTTCCAGGGTTCATTAAAGGCCATGCGTCTTTTGGTTTAAGAGCAAGGTCGATTCTTGGTTTTGCATTGTCATAAATAGGGAAATCTTCATATTCGTATTTTTCAGCTTTAAGACCTCTATTTAATAATACTCCCCCAGGTCTGTTTACACATCCGTGAAGTGCATTGAAGATTGCTTGAGCTCTTCTGAATTCGAAGTCTTGATAATACCATGTTGATTTTCTACTTCTATAACAGTTTGCAGCACCTTCGTATTTTTCCGCTGCGTCGCTGAATTCTTTTGTAAGTCTTCTGATTGTATCGGCAGGAATTTCAGTGATTTTTGCCGCCCATTCAGGTGTATATTTTGCTCCTTCACCGTTTGTGAAGTAGTCTTCAAGCTCTGCAAGACCGTCGGCATATTTTGCAAGATAGTCTGCTTTATAAGGTGTTTTGTGATAACCTTTATTAATAGTTTCGTGAATCATTGCAAGCATTAAAGCTAAATCCGTACCAGGTTTGATAGGGATAAATTCATCCGCTTGTGCCGCAGTGTTTGTATATCTTACGTCGATATAAACGATTTTAGTACCTCTTTTATGAGTGTTTCTGAATAAATCGAGCGTATCAGGTGTAACGATAGCTTCGGCTCTGTTTGCTCCGAGCATTAGTACGTATTTTGATTTTTCAAAATCCGCACTTCCCCAGCTTCCGTAAGTTAGTTTGTTTGCTAAGAATGCAGGAGCGAAACATGTTGTAAAGTGGTCTACGAAGTTGTTACTTCCGATACCGTTAGCGAAAGTTGCAAATAACGGCTCTTCAGCACCCGCACCCGCACCGAATGCGATTGTACTTCTGTTGTCTTTTTCTTCATCAAGAATTTTTACCAATTTTTGTCTAATGTATTCGTAAGCTTCTTCCCAAGAAACTTCTTTGAATTTACCTTCTCCTCTTTTTCCAACTCTAATCATAGGAGCTTTTAATCTGTCAGGGTCATATGCGGCTGCGATACCGGCATTACCCCTCGCACACGCAAAGCTTCTACTTTTCGTAAATAGAGGGTTAGGGTCTAATTTTGTGATTTTTCCATCGACGTTTCTTGCGATGAAACCACACATGTTAACGCACATACCACAGAAAGTCGGAGTATATTTTGCGTTTTTGATTTGATCTTCTTTTAGTTGTTTTGCATTTTCGGCATCTTCATAAGCACTAAGTGCGAATGAAGAAGTAGATGCTAATGCCACACCTCCAGCAGCAGCTGCCGAACCTTTTAGGAAACTTCTTCTTTTTAAGTCAATAATTTCAGACATCTACTCTCCTTTTTAGTTTTTCCAAGTTTATTATATTAAATCAATGTTAAAAATCAAGCCAAAAGGCTTGAAATAATTAGAAGTTATATCTGATATAAGCTCTTAAGTCATAAGCTTTATCAGCAGCAGGGAACGGAGCTTTGTCAACGTCAACAGGTGTACCAGCGTCACCGAAGAACGCGTCGCTTCCTGTATATTTATAATCAACATAAGTTAATCTTAATCCAGTTGTTAAATGAGGTTGGATTTGGTGATTATAGTAAACTTCATATGCATTACCTCTAACTGCTGCGATACTTCCGATAAGAGTATCTTCTCCGTAAGTCATACTTCTCCAGTATTTGCTTCCGTGTACGTAGTTGAATCCCCAGTTGTCAACTTCTTTAAATCCAGGCATTTGTGCCCCGATCCACCATGATGTACCAACTTTATTGTCAGTAGTACCTAACATTCTTTCACCGCTGTAAGGTTTTGTTTGAGATAGTGCGAATGAAACGAATGCAGTAGTATTATCGAAGAAATCACCCAAATCTTCACCGATTCCGTAAGCTCTGAATGTTACGTCTAGACCATAGTAATCCCCAACGTCTTTCATTGTGTCAGGAATGTGGTCTCCGTTTGTATCGATGTAACCTTTAAGATTCCATGCCCAAACGTTTTCCATCCATAATGAATATTGACCGTCGTCATAAGGTACTAAAATAAATCCTGCGAAATCAGTAATTCCTAAGTTGTCTTTTGAATATGCTGGGCTTCCGTCTGCTGGCCATTTTCCTTTTGAGCTAGAATAACCTCTACCAGCACAGAATTTCAACCATGTTCCCCAGTCGCTGAATTTATCAGACATATTTGAGAAAATAGTATTTGAAATTTCAAAACTGAATCCGTCGAATTCCATATTAATTAAGTGTGCCAATGGACTTGCAGGTGCGTCGTTGTTTCTTAAGTTTGCAGGGAATCCGCCTGTTGCTGGTCTTCTACCCGCACTAAACATTAAACCGTTGTCAGGTCCGAAATGATAGTTAAAGAATGCTTGTTTAATTCTGATATTTAAATCATCAGGTGTTTCGTTTGCCACCCATGAAATGTTGTTGAATTGAGAATATTGAAGCTCGCTATTCATACCGAAAATTGCGTTTGCTTCAAGTTTTAATGTAGCTTTTAGGTTTTCTGCAGGTTTTGCAACACCTGTTAATGTTACTCTGTTAGTGAAAATGTTATTTGTAAGTTTATCATCATTTGCAGCTTTGTTCATTTTATATTCGATGAAATCGTAAGTTGTTCTTAAATCATAGCTGAAATAGATATGATTGTTTGCCGCAATAGGATTAACTTTTTTTTGGTTTTGGATAGCCATTTGCTCTACTTGAGCAAGTTTAGCTTTTAATTCTTTAATTTGCTTTTCAAGTGAAGCGTTGTCAGTTTGTGCGAATAATGCTCCTACTGCCAATGCAGAGATAATTAACTTTTTCATTTTAGCTCCTTGTGTTTTATTTTTTTGTTGTTGATTAAAAAAAAGAAAGAGGGAGAGAAGATATTATGAACATCCTGCTGGGATTTTTCCTTCCATAATACCTACAAGGAAATCTTCTAGGTCTTTAAGTTTTCCTTTTTTGATGATTTTTTCTACACCAGCTGCAGCTTTGTCAAGCCCTTTTGCTTTTAATTTTTCGATTAGAGGTTTTCCGTTGTCTTTGAATAGCGCTTTTAGTTGATCAACAGTTTGTACTCCAAGCGCTTGTACGAATTTTGGTGCTTTAATGTGTGCTTTTCTTTTAATGAATTTTGAGTAGTATTTGAATCCTACGTTGTAATCTGCCATTGCTACTGATACAGTAAGTCCAGTTGCGATAGCTCCAGCTAATAGTAATTTTGCAAATTTCATGCTAACTCCTTTATTTTTGTTTTCAAGCTTCAATTATAGTCCTTTTTTCCTTAAAGTTTCCTTAAAATAAGAAAAATTTAATTGCACCCTAGTGGAATTCTTCCCTTCATTACTTCGTTTAGGAAGACTTCCAGCTCTTTTTCTTTACCTTTTTTGAGAATCTTTTCAATACCTTTAGCAGCATTTGGATTGAATTTGGCAACTTCTTCTACAATTTTACCGCTTTGAATCAATTGATGTAACTGTTGCGATGAACGAATGTGTAATTTTTTCAATAGTTCGGGTGCTTTTATCCCATATTTTGGGATATGTTTAACGTACCTTATGTAAAGTCTGTATCCCTTTACATAAGGAGAAATAGCATGCAAGTTAACTGAACAACAGAATAGTAAAATAAAGATAAATCTTTCGGTTTTCAATGTTCTCTCCCTCGTGAATGAACTTTTATTCATTCATCAAAAGTATGATAACTCTTTAAAACTTAAAGTTTGCTTAATATAAGAAAAAATTATGACAAATTTCATAAAATTTTAATAAAAACTTATTATTTACCTTAATATGATATAATTTTTATAAAAAAGGATAACAATTGAAGAAAGAAAAAGCGTATATCTTACTTGCTAAGCAAGAAGGTATATCAAACAGAGCGGCAAAAGATTTAATAGATCGAGGTTTGGTTTATACTCATGACAGAAAAATAAAAATTGCAAGAGGTCTTTTGCCTGTCAATACGAGATTTAAAATCGAAAAAGTTCCCGAAGCTAAAAAAATCTTTGAAGATGAAAATATTTTGGTTGTTGACAAACCTTCTTATATTACGAGTGAGGAAATCAGCAAAAAATTCAAATATCCTCTTTTGCATAGACTGGATAAAGAAACAAGCGGTATTTTGGTTTTGACGAAAAACGAAGATTTTAGGAAAAAAGCGATTGAAGAATTTAAAAAACAAAACGTTTATAAAGAGTATCTTGCTTGGGTAAAAGGAATAGTAGCGGAACCTGAAACTATCGATTTACCTATTAAGGTTATAAAAACCAAAAGCGGAGCTTTTGCAAAAGTTAGTGCAGACGGAGAAGATGCAGTAACTGAAATCGAGCCTATTTTGGCTTTTAGAACGAAATCGAAAATAAAAGCGATTATTCACACCGGAAAAACTCATCAAATCAGAGCTCATTTAAAAGCGATCGATCATCCTATTATAGGTGATGAGAAATACGGCGGAGAACCTTATAAAAGAGTAATGCTTCATCATCATAAATTTAAAATTTTCGATTATGAATTCGAATCACCTGAACCGAGAGACTTTAAAATGCAAGAGCAGAGGGATAATACGAGGAAAAAGAAGAAGTGAAATAGTGAAAGTGGTGAAATAGTGAAAATGGTGAAATTGTAAGGTAATAAAAGGAATAATTTGATTAAAAGTCATATGGATTTAAAAATATGGAAAATTTCTATGGATTTGGCAGAAGATATTTATAAAATGACTTCTTCTTTTCCTAAAAATGAAATATTTGCTTTAACATCTCAAATGAAAAGAGCGGCAGTTTCAGTACCGAGTAACATAGCTGAAGGTGCTGCTCGACAAACAACAAAAGAATTTATTAACATTTTTATATATTTCTTTAGGCTCTCTTAGTGAACTTGAAACTCAAATATTGATTGCGCAAAGGTTAAATTTTGTTTTTGAGACTGAAAAATTGCTTTTTAAAATAAAAGGTCTCAAAAAAATGATTATTAATATGATACAATCACTAAAAAATTAATTTTAACGATTTCACAAACTCACTGTTTCACAGTATCACAAAGGAGTAAATGTATGTTTGACAAGATAAGTGACGGCTTTAGAGGTGCGATAAATAAAATAAGAATGAAAGATGACGAAAAAGCTTTAAAAAAAGCTTTGGATGAGCTTAAAAAGAGTCTTTTAAAATCGGACGTTCATTTTAAAGTTGTAAAAGATTTATTGAAAAACGTAGAGCTTGATACTAAAAAAGAGGGTATCGGTAAAGCTAATTTTTTAAAAGCTCTTGATAAACATTTGACGAATATTTTAACGGCACCCGGGAATTACGGGTTTGTTTATGCGAGCAAACCGCCTACTATCGTAATGATGACAGGTCTTCAAGGTAGCGGTAAAACCACTACGACCGCAAAACTTGCTAATTATCTAAAAACATTTAAAAAGAAAAAAGTATTAATGGTTGCGGCAGACCTTCAAAGACTTGCGGCGGTAGAACAATTAAAACAACTTGCCGAACAAAACGGACTTGATATTTATTATGACGAAAACGCAAAAGACCCGGTGGAAGTGGCAAAAAAAGGTGTGGAATTTGCAAAAGAGAAATTTTATGACGTGGTATTAATCGATACGGCGGGTCGTTTGGCAATTGATGATGCGCTTATGGATGAGCTTGTAAGAATGAAAGAAGCTGTTAAACCTCATGAAATTTTCTATGTTGCCGATTCTTTGACCGGTAAAGACGCTCTAAATACGGCAAAACAATTTGACGAAAAACTTGATATTACGGGGGTAATTCTTACTAAATACGACGGTGATAGTAAAGGTGGGGTGGCTTTAAGTATAGCTCATCAAGTAGGTAAACCTCTAAGATTTATAGGTACTGGTGAAAAAATTGCCGATTTGGAAGTATTCGTACCAGATAGAATCGTTAGTAGAATTATGGGTGCGGGGGATATTGAGAGTTTGGTTGAAAAAACGAGTGCTGTTATCGACGAAAAAGAAGCGAAAAAATTAACTAAAAAACTTAAAAAAGGTCAGTTTAACTACGATGACTTTTTAAAACAACTCGAACAGATGAAAAAATTAGGAAGTATGAAAAATCTTCTTTCCATGATTCCCGGTATGGGTAATATGTTAAAACAGCTCGGAGATATCGACCTTGAAAATTCTGCCGAAATTAAAAAAATAAAAGCTATGATAAATTCTATGACCAAAAAAGAGAGAGAAAATCCTCATCTTATTAAAGAGAGTGCGAGTAGAAGAAGAAGAATCGCAAGAGGTGCAGGGTTAAGTGTGCAAGAAGTTAATAGAATTAACAAACAGTTCCAAAACGCCGCAAAAATGGCGAAAAAGTTCGCAGGAAAGAAAATGCCTGACATAAATGAGCTGATGAAAATGACTCAGGGCTTGAAATTTCCTAAATAATTGATTAAAATTCCAAATTAAATTTTAATTGGGTCGGTTTGGGTGGGATAAAATAAAAATAAAAAATAAGGAGAGACGCGTGGTTAAAATTAGACTCGCAAGATTTGGTAGAAAAAAAAGACCTTTTTACAGAATAGTTGTAACGGATAGCAGAAAAAGAAGAGATAGTGGATGGATTGAAGTAATCGGATATTACAATCCTTTGACTGATCCTAAAACTGTTGAAATCGATATGGAAAGATTAAACTACTGGCTAAGCAACGGTGCTCAAATGAGCGAAAGAGTTGAAAAACTTAAAAAAATTTACGAAGAAAGAACGGCTAACGCTTAATGGTTGTTGATTTCGTAAAAGAGTATGCAAAACTTTTAAGCTTCGAACCTGAAAAAATTAAAGTCGAGGTAGTGCCTCACGAAGATTTCGACGAAATCGTAATATACGCGAAAAAAGCGGATGTAGGCAGAATCATCGGCAAAGAAGGTTCGATGGTTCGTGCCATTAAAATGGTGATAAGCGGTTGTCGTGCAAAAGAAGACAAAAACTACAAAATAACGGTAAAGGCCTATGAAGAATAGAAAAATACCTATTGCGAAACTTGGCAAAAGTCATGGCGTAAGAGGTTGGCAAAAAATACACATTCTTTCAGATTTTCCAGAACAATTCAAACCAGGAAGTACTTTTAAATCCGACAGAGAGGATTTAACTATTGAAAAAATAGACCTAAAAAGAGGTCTTGTTAAAATCAAAGGTATAGATACTCCCGAAGACGCCAAAAAAATCACAAATAGACAGCTATATACTACGGAAGAAGAGACAAGAGAAAATATTAAGCTAAAAGAGGGCGAGTATTTTTGGTTCGATATTGAAGGGTGTGACGTTTATGAAGACGGAAAAAGACTTGGCAGAGTAAAAGAGATTGAAAGAGCCGATGTTGATTATTTGCTGATAAATACTGATGAAGAGTTGGTAAAAGAAGGCTATCCTAAAAGATTTATGATAGATTTTAAACGTCACGTAAAAGATGTGGATATCCAAAATAAAAAAATAACAGCAAGCGGTGCTATCGATATTTTAGAATCTTTAAAATGAAAATAGTTTTCTTTTCGCTTTTTCCTAATTTAATACTTCCTTATTTTCAAGATTCCATACTAAAAAAAGCACTTGATAAAAATCTTTTTGAGATTGAAGTTGTTAATTTTAGAGATTATGCAAAAAACAGACATAAAAAAGTGGATACCGAGCTTGTCGGCGGTGGTGCCGGAATGATAATCGACAACAATGCTTTAAGATACGCTCTTGAGAGTTATAAAAACAAATTTCCACAGGCAAGAACGATATTTTTAACACCCGTTGCAAAAAAATATAATCAAAAAGACGCAATAAGACTTGCAAATGAAAAAGTACTTTTTTTAGTGTGCGGAAGATATGAAGGGTTTGATGAGAGATTAATCGAAGATTTTGCAGATGAGGTTTTGAGTATTGGTGATTATGTGCTAACAGGCGGAGAACTTGGGGCTTTGGTTATAGTAGACAGTGTGCTTAGAAACGTAAAAGGTGTGCTTGGTAATAGCGAATCTTTAGAGGGAGAGAGTTTTGGAAATAATCTTCTTGAGGCTCCGAATTTCTCCAAAAAAGGTGAAGTGCCTTCTATTTTAAAAAGCGGAAATCATAAAAAAATAGACGAGTGGAAAAACATAGCCTCTTTATTAAAAACAAAATTTCATAGACCCGATTTGATTTGATGTTTTAACTTTTTAAATTTTTTGATATAATTTCACTTCAAAATTAAGTGTGAATGCCCGTAAGTGGCCAATGGCACAAAGGAGACAGTATGATTAATAAATACATTGAAGCATTCGAATCTAAGCAAGTAGAAGGTAAAGAGATTCCTGAATTCAGACCTGGGGATACTGTAAGAGTTGCAGTTGAAATTAAAGAAGGTGAAAAATCAAGAATCCAAAATTTCGAAGGTGTTGTAATCGCTATTAAAGGTAGAGGTGCCGGAAAAACTTTTACAGTTAGAAAAATCGGTGCGAACAACATCGGTGTAGAAAGAATTTTCCCACTTTACAGCGAAAGTATTAAAGGTATCGAGGTAGTAAGAAAAGGTAAAGTAAGAAGAGCTAAACTTTACTACCTAAGAGGTAAAACAGGTAAAAAAGCAAGAATTAAAGAAAGAAGAGATTAATCTCTTTTTCCTCTTTTATTTTTACTCCAAAAATAAGTGACTGACTCAAATATTTTCAAATTATTATTCAAACTCTTTTTTTTGTTGTTTTGGCACTTTTTGCCGTTTTTTCTTTGGTATAATTTGTTAAAAAGGAGAAAAAATGGCAAGAGATATTGAAAATATGATTCTTAGTTTCGGAGAAATTCAAGAACCTCACGAGTGCGTTACAATAGCGTATGCAGGTGTAAGAATAGAGAGTGATAGATTATATCAAGATGTTTATCCTACGGACGGAATGAAAGAGGTTATCATTTACCTTCAACAGCAAGCTCAAGACCTTGAAGCGGACGGCGTAAAAAACATCGATGTTAAGGTAGTGACTACAACAGATAACGAAGGAAAAGAAGTAGTCGATTTCTTAGGGCAAGGTACTATAATAAGACTAAAATAGTTCAACTACAGCCGGCAAAAACTTATGCTCGGCTTTTTTTAATGCTTCATGATACTCTTCGAAATTATTAAAATTATTCGGATTAATATGATATTGTAAAATTATATCACCGCTATCAAGCTCTATATCAGCATAATGAATTGTAATTCCACACGCTTTTTTGGCTTCAAAAGATTTTTTATCTGCATTCAAACCCTTAAACTCGGGTAAAATACTCGGGTGTAGGTTGATAATCTTTTTTTTAAAAGCGTTTATAATTTTTGGAGGTACTATTTTCATATATCCGGCCAATACTATTAAATCCGGATTTTTTTCTTTTAAGAAAGATAAAATTTCATCATTGTCGTTTGATATTAATATCGGGGGTAGATTTTTGTATTTTAGAGCTTCGGAGTCGTTTCTATTTGTAATACCAGCTATTATTTTATAATTTGACTGATTTTTTAAAAGATTAATAAAATTACTTCCGCCTTTTCCGAAAAATACAATTATCTTTTTCAAAAAAATCCTTTTTGGTTGGAATTTTAACAAATGGAGCTAAAAGGAAAAAGTTAATAGTGCTTTATTGACACTATTTAGGAGCAATTCATTATAACAAAATGTTTTTAAAAAAGTCTATATTATAAGATTTTATTATAAGTGGGGAATTAGAGGCGGAAATTACATGGTGCCCAGGGACGGAATCGAACCGCCGACACAGGGATTTTCAGTCCCTTGCTCTACCGACTGAGCTACCTGGGCAAAAAAAGCTGGTGGGCCTGGCAGGACTCGAACCTGCGACCAACCGGTTATGAGCCGGTTGCTCTAACCAGCTGAGCTACAGGCCCAGCAGATGTGGAATGAAATTATATCTACTTTTTTTTATTTATTCAAGGGTTTTGAATTTCAAAATGAAGAGGGGAATATTGTTTTTTTGCATTTACTTGAATAATTTCGTAATCCCAAGGTTTTAAAGTATTTTTAATAACGAGTGCGGTCAGTTTGTTTCCGTAAACGCATGCCGTATCGATCCCGGCGGCAAACTTATTTTTTTTGACATCTTTAAAAGGATTATGTCCGTATACAATAAATCCTTCGTGTCCGTCGTATCTATCCGCCCAAAAAGAAGCGTTCGGATGGTTGTGATTTAAGGGTAAAAATTTATCGTTTTCATCCACTTCTCTTAAAAAAAGTAGCAATGTCATTATATTTAAAGGCGGGTTGTTTAATCTTATTTTGTTAGTAATGCCTCCGTGAAGAATAGTTAAGTGATTAAGTTTTAGAAAAAAAGGCATACTTTCTATAAAATCGAAATCTTCTTGTTTTAGTTGAGGATATACTCTTTGCTGGTCTTCATCAAGAATAACTTTTCTTCCCCAATATTTTCTTAAATGTTTATATTCGTGGTTTCCCATAATGGTGAAAATCTTATTTTTTTTTGCGTATCTTAATGCTTCTACGGGATAGGGGCCTTTATCTAAAATATCTCCTACACTAATTTCAAAAGAGTTTTTAGGTATAAGTTTTCTAAGCTCTTCCCACTCTTCCAAACATCCGTGTACGTCACCGTATATTACGTAATACATATATTTTCCTTTTGCAGGTAACCTCTGATTTTAGGCGGAATTTTTAATTTTCTATATTTTTCTTTATTTTCCTTCGATAAAGGAATTTTAACATACGGAGCTATAAAAATATGTGAATTATTGGAATCGATAGCTATTTTCCCTTGTATTACGCAGTTAAAGTCGGTTTTTAAAATTTCGTCTTTTTGGGCTTTTGTCGGTAATATTCCTAATTTTTTCAAAATTAAATCTATTTTTTTGATATCTCTTTTTGGATTTGATTTTTTAAACCAAAAAAGATCTTTTTCTCTTTTCCAATCGGTATCGAAAAGTAGCTTTTTATCTTCTTCTAAAAACTCAAAACTTCTTTTAACTCCCTCTTTATAAAGTTTTATAAATTTATCCGAAAAGTTGTGTCGAAAAAAGTTTCTTTTGTATTTTTTATCGAAATTCGTTTCGTCTATGTAGTATTTAATTCCTCTTTCATTTAGGAATGTTAAAATTTCATCACGAGATACGTTATAAAAAGGCCTATATATTCTATACCATTCTCTCTCCTCCCATTTTTCCATCGCTATTAACTCTTTTAAGCCCGCTCCTTTTGAGAGTTGCATTAAAAACCATTCGAATCTGTCGTTTAGTTGATGAGCTAAAATGAGAGTGTCGTAATTATGTTTTTTCATAATTTCTTCAAAAAATTCATATCTGCATTTTCTTGCTTCGTTTTCTGAGAATTTTTCTAAAAAGCAGTCTTTTATGTAAATTTTTTTATTATATTTTTTTGCGAGCGTTTTTGCGTATTCTACTTCTTCGTCGCTTGTTTTTCTTGTGTGATAGTTTACGATTGCAATATCAAAGGGAATATTTTTTTCAAGCAGCCAAAAAAATAGGGCTGTAGAGTCTACTCCGGCGGAAAATGCCAAAAGATTATTTGATGATTTTTCCAATTAAATCTTCTCCGGCTAAATTTTCCACTTTTACTTTATAAAGTTCGCCGACTTTTAAATTTTCTATTTCGCTTTCGTTTACTAAAATGTCTCCGTCAACTTCGGGAGCCCAAAGTTTCGGTCTTACCGAATAGAAAAGATTATCTTTGGTTAATCCGTCCATATAGCATTCACAAATTTTACCGACATATTTTTTAAGAGCTTTTTTAGTTGTTTTTTTGACTATTTTGCTAATCTCTTTTACTCTTTTTTCGATTATGTCTTGAGGGATTTTGTCTTTTCTTTTAAATGCAGGCGTATCTTCTTCGTCGGAATAAGCAAAAACGTTTACTCTGTCAAATTCGTACTCTTTTAAAAACTCTTTAAGTTCGTTAAAATCCTCTTCACTTTCACCCGGATGACCTACGATCACGGAAGTTCTGACAAAAGAAAACTCTTTTCTCATTTCGTAAAGAAGTTCTTTTAATCTCTCGACACTGCCCGGTCTTCTCATAATTTTTAGCATTTTAGGGCTGATATGTTGAATCGGCATATCAAAATAATTTTGGACTTTTTTTGATGAAAAAATTTTTCTTATCAATCTTTTTGTAGTGGTTGCCGGGTAGAGATATAGTATTCGAACGGTAATACCTTCGATTTTATCTATTTCGTCAATAAGTCTCTCAAGTCCGTCTTTTATTCCTTTGTCTCTTAGATACGAGCTGCTGTCTTGGCTTGCGAGTGAGAAGTCTTTGTAGCCTTTTGCTTTTAATCTTTTAATCTCTTCTATTATTTCTTCGATAGGACGGGAATTTAATCTGCCTTTGAAGTTAGGAATAGCGCAAAATGCACATTTTTGATTGCACCCTTCGCTAAGTTTAATATAAGCGTGATACGCACTTCCGGTGATTACTCTATCTTCATTATGGATTAAATAAACTTTCGGTGAAAAATATTTCTTTTTATTCGATTTTATTACTTTATCGATATTTCCGAAATCTCCAACACCGCTCCAAATATCGACTTCAGGAATTTCTTGAGGCAGGATATCTTTATATCTCTCGCTAAGACATCCCGTGACTACGAGTTTTGCGTTTTCTTTTTTTTCGTTGGCAAGTTCTAAGATAGTTTCGATAGATTCTTCTTTTGCCGGATTGATAAACCCGCAGGTATTTACTATTATCAAATCCGCTTCGCTCGGGTTTTGAGTTAGCTCGTATTCATCTTTTAAACGACCGAGCATTACTTCGCTGTCTATCAAATTTTTTACACATCCAAGAGAAGCCAAATAGAGCTTTTTCAAGAGTTTCCTTTTTATTATGATTTTATCAAAAATGGTATAATTTCGCAAAAAAGGGCTGTTTTGAGATATATAGGGCTTATTGTCGGATTGGTGCTTGGTGCTGTCGGTATGTATAAAATAGACTATGTTTTGTATGAAGGGCTGAATTATTTCGGGAAGTATGTTTTTTTTGCGATGTTTAATCTTTTCGTTTTATGGCTTTTTTGGTTTTTTTATAAGAGATTCGAGGGAGCATTGCAAATTGCAATGCCTATACTTTTCGGTCTTGTTTTAATGCTTATAGGACTTAAATTTATGTAATTATTTTTCTATTAAAATTTTAAATTTATCACCTCTTTTTATCATATATATCTCTTTGTAGCCGTGGAATTCATAGCCCGGAGATATATAATCTTCATGAAAAGTTATTTCGTAAATAGGTAAATTTTTTATGTTTTGGTAAGGTACTATTTTGATGTTTTTAAAATAAATTTCAACTTTTTTGCCTCTTTTGTTTCTAAAAACTCTCTTTTTATAAGCTATGAACTCTTTTAGATTCATTCCGTTACTTCTTTGGAAATCTTTATCATAAAAAGATATATATTTTTTTATATCGGAATTTTTCCAGGCATATCTCCATTTATAAAGAGTGGCTAAAATTTGAGCTACGTCTTCTTTTCTCGCAAAAAGAGGATACTCTGTAATTTCAAGAGTTGTTTTTTTGTAATTTATTAATCTGTCAAGTCTTAAAATTTCGTCGTTATTTAAAACTATACATCCTTTGCTGACATCTCCTCTCTCTCCGTCAAGTGGTTTTCCGTGAATCCATATACCGTATCCGTCTTTATGATGAACTTTATCAAATAGATTCGGATATGACGTTACGAAAGCAAGCGGTCCGTAAAAGGTGTTTGAAGGCTTGATTTTATTTATTAAAGTATAAACGCCGATAGGAGTTTTTAAATCTCCCTCTTTTTCCTTATCTCCTAACTTTCCTACGATAATATTCGAAAACATGGCTACTTCGTTTAGTTTTCCGTCTTTATATGCGAAAACTTGAAGAGTTTTGGCTCTTTTGTTACAAAAAAGAATAAAATGTGGAGATTGAAAATAGCCGAATTTGACGTCGTCGTTTTTTATTCTTTTTAGCCAATAATCTTTTGATTGAATTGTTTTTTCAATCTGCTTTATCAAAGAGTTCACACCTTCGAATCTATACGTATCGATAAGATTTTGCGCGAATACGGCGGTAGTTATGAAAATTAATGCTAATATACGTCTCACTTAACCCCTTTAAATGTAAATATTGTCGATTAATCTCGTAGTTCCGACGTATGCGGCTATGAGTACGATTGTGTTTCCGGGTTGAATTTTTTGAATGTAGTTGAAATCTCTATCTACAAAAGCGATATATTGTAATTCGTCCACTTCTAAGATGTCAAGCATCTCTTTTTTGATTGTTTCGATATCATCGGTTTTGGTAGAGAGTTTTGCGGCTCTTTTTAGGGCTTTTGAAATACTAAGCGCTCTTTTTCTCTCTTCATCGCTCAAATATATATTTCTGCTTGATAGAGCGAGTCCGTCTTTTTCTCTTACGGTTTCGCCTTCTACGATTTCGATGTTAAAAAAGAAATTTTTTACCATTTGTTTGATTAAATATAGCTGTTGGGCGTCTTTTTTCCCGAAATATGCGCGTGTAGGGCGTATTATGTTGAATAGTTTGTTTACTACTTGCAAAACTCCGTCAAAATGTCCCGGTCTGAAAAATCCTTCTAAAATGTAGCCTTTAATTTTCGGGGCTTTTATTAAAATTTCATCATCGGTATACATATTTTCCGGATTCGGAGTAAATACGGCATCGACTCCCGCTCTTTTGCATATCTCAAAATCCGCTTCGAGTCTTCTTGGATATTTGTTGAAATCTTCTCCCGGTAAAAATTGAGTCGGATTTACGAAAATAGAGACTATAACGTTATCGTTTTCTTCTCTTGCTTTTTTTATCAAAGAGAGGTGTCCCTCGTGCAAGGCTCCCATCGTAGGTACGAAACCGACGCTTCCTTTTAAATTATTTCTGAAATTAACAGCTTCTTTTGGAGATTTGAGTATTTCCATATACGCCCTTTAAAACTCTCGCTTGAAATTTTGATAGAATTATAATAAAAAATATGTTATATCAATAATGTTATTTTAAGATTAAAAGGAGTGTAGTTAATGGATGCTTTTGAATATAGCGAGTTGATAAAGGATTTGGAGAACAAATTATCGAATATCGAGTCGATTTTAAAACCTGAAGAGCTTCAAAAAAGACTTGATGAAATAGCTCAAATGGAAAACGACCCTAATTTTTGGAACGATCCGAAAAAAAGTGCGAAAATCCAAAAAGAAAAAAACATTATCCAAAGAAAACTTGATAAATATAAAAAGGCCAAACAGGCTTTAATGGACAATAAAGATATGTACGAGCTTGCGAGTATGGAAGAGGACGAAGAGACTTTAAATGAAGTTTTTAACGACGTAAAAGAGCTCGAAAAAGCTATTAGAGACCTTGAAATAGAAGTAATGCTAAGCGACGAAAACGACGAGAAAAACGCTATTATTACCATTCACCCTGGTGCCGGTGGAACGGAATCTCACGATTGGGCGAGTATGCTTTATAGAATGTATATGAGATTTGCCGAAAGAAGAGGTTGGAAAGTTGACGTACTTGATTATCAAGCCGGAGAAGAGGCCGGTATTAAAGACGCGACTCTTTTAATCAAAGGTGAAAACGCTTACGGGTATTTGAAAGTTGAAAACGGAATTCACAGACTTGTTAGGGTTTCGCCTTTTGATAGTGCTGGAAGAAGACATACTTCTTTTGCAAGCGTGCAAGTTTCTCCGGAAATTGACGATGATATCGAAATCGAAATAGACCCTAAAGACATTAGAATCGACGTATTCCGTGCAAGCGGAGCCGGTGGTCAGCACGTAAATAAAACCGAAAGTGCGGTTAGAATTACGCACGTTCCGACAGGTATTGTCGTTAGCTGTCAGCAAGATAGGTCACAGCACAAAAATAAAGAAATGGCCTTTAAAATGCTAAAATCGAAACTCTACGAGCTCGAACTTGAAAAAAGAAGAGCCGAAGAAGAAGGAAAACCAAAAGATGAAATGGGTTGGGGACATCAGATTAGAAGTTACGTGTTGTTTCCATATCAGCAAGTAAAAGACAATAGAAGCAACAAAGCGTATTCAAAAGTAGATGACATACTTGACGGGGATTTGGACGAAATAATCGAAGACGTGTTAATTTCACAAAAAAGTACTCAGGGAGAAGGATGAGGTTTTTTTTAATTTTTCTTTTCGTTTTTTCTTTTTTGAAAGCAGATATTCTCAAAGACTTTTTTGAAAAAAAGTATAATAATCTCTGCACCTATCAAAATATCCAAAAATACAAAGACGAAAATATTTTGAGTCTTATAGGGTTTAGTTGTGTAAAGCTTGATAAAATCTATCTTTTGCCTTTTATCACTAACAAACTTAAAAAAACCGATATCGGACGGAAAAATTCTATCTATTTTTCCACTATTTATCTTCAAAAAAAGCTTTTAATGGCGTATTTTTTCGATAATTACTCGCTTGATGGTTTTTCTTTTCCGAAGAGCGATTATATTTTGTCTGTAATTTTCGACAAAATTAAACATCATAAATATGAGAAAATCGGAAATATATATATTATCGACAACGGAGATATCATTTATAACATTTTTAAAAAAGAGGATAAAATCGTAATTGACGAAATAAAGGGAGGAAAAGTTATAAAAAAACATTGGTTTAGATAGGCAAATATATTTTAAATCCTTTTTTTTCTTTTGAAAGTTCTATTTTTCCTTCGTGTGCCGTTATTATTTCTTTGCTTAATGCAAGTCCGAGTCCGTTTCCTTTTGTTTTTGTCGATTTGAAAGGTTCGAAAAGGATGTTTGTATCTTCGAAATCCTTGCCGCTGTCGTAAATGTTTATAATGTGATATTTATCGTTCTTTTCATATAAAACTTCTATTAAACCTTCTTCTTTTTCGTCGTCTTCTATAGCGTCTATCGCATTTATAATCATATTTTGCAAGACCAATAAAAGCAAATCGTAATCGGCTTTTATCTCGATATCGGGTAAGAAATAAACGAAATTTATCTCTTTTGAATGCGAATAGTATTTGATATTTTCTTCAAGCTCTTTTTTTAAAGAGCTTAATAAGAATTTTCTTTTGTTTAGGCGTATTCCTTTTGAAAAGAGAAGAGTTGATTTTATAATTCTTTCGATTCTGAATATTGCGCTTTTCATTTCGTCTATCATTTCGTTTTGAGGGCATGATTTTTTAAGTAGTGCCAAAAGAATTGAAATGGAACCTATAGGATTTCTGATTTCGTGGGCTAAATGAGCCGCCATTTGTCCCATGGCAATTAATCTTTCGTTTCTTTTTTGCTCTGTAATATCAGTAGCGCTTATAATCGTTTTGTCTTTGATATTGGAAGTTTGCACCAAAAATACTTTATCGTTTACTTCTATTTCGCCTTTTTGCGGAATAAAGTCAAACTCATCAGCTTTAGAGTTTTTGACGATAACTTCTCCGCTTTTATCGACAACCCATAAAGCTTGAGGCAAAAACTCTATTACTCCGTTAAGAATATTTTTTAGTTCTATAAATTCTTTTTCCGCTTCGTATGTCTGCTCTATCAGTTTTTCAAGATTTTGGAGGAGTTCTTGTTGGCTTTTAGGAAGCTCCATAATCAAGCCTTTTTATTTGCTATAATAACATAAAAAGAGGGTAGGAAATGAAGTATTTGTATAATAATTTTTATGAAGTTTTGGAAAGAAACGCAAGAGAATTTAGAAAAAAGCCCGCTTACTTTATTGACGATAAAAAAGTTACTTGGGAAGAAGTTAAGAAAAAAGTCGATACTTTTGCGAGAACTTTAGAACTTTTAGGAGTAAAAAAAGAAGATAAAATTCCTATTTACGTCGCCAATTCTTTGGAGTTTATAATCGCATACTTGGCTACTCAAAAAATAGGAGCGATTCCCGTACCTATCAATACGTTTTTAAAAGAAGACGAAGTTGCTTTTATCGTAAATGACGTTGAAGCCGAACTTATGGTCGCTTCTTCGAAACTTGCCTGTAATATTCCAACGATTCGCTCGAAAACAAAAGTGAAAAAAATAATTTGGGAAGGCGATTATAAAGACCTTGATGAAAACAATATCTCTTTTAGCGAAATTTTGGCGAATTATGAAGCTCATGAGAGTATCGAACTTCCTAAACTCGAAGATTTGGCTGTTATTATCTACACTTCCGGAACTACCGGAAAACCAAAAGGTGCAATGCTTACGTATAAAAATATTTTTTCGAATATTTTAGGTGTGAATGAAATAGTAAAAATTACCAATAAAGACAGATTTATTGCATATCTTCCGATGTTTCACTCTTTTACGATGACCGTTAATTTACTTTTGCCTATGTACTCGGCTTCGCCCGTTGTGATTATTCGTTCGATTATGCCGTTTAGCAATATTATTAAACAGACTCTTTTAAAAAGAGTGACAATTTTTACGGGAGTGCCTGATGTTTATTCAGCTCTTAGTCGTGCAAAGCTTCCGTTTTATTTTCATTGGCTGAATAAAGTGAGGTTTTTTATCTCGGGTGCCGCTCCTTTGCCGGGAGAGGTGTTAAACAGATTCAAAGCCAAATTTAAAAAAGCGCCTTTGCTTGAAGGATACGGGCTTAGCGAAACATCTCCGGTTGTCGCCGTAAATAGACCGGAACTTCAAAAACCAGGCTCTGTAGGACCTACGATACCCGGAGTAGAGGTAAAAATAGTAAATGACGATTTGGTTGAGGTACCGGTAGGAGAAGCCGGTGAGATTATCGTAAAAGGCGATAACGTTATGAAAGGCTACTATAAAAGAGAAGACGCAACCGCCGAGACGATTATTAACGGCTGGCTTTTAACCGGAGATATCGGAAAAGTGGATGAGGACGGGTATATTTATATTCTCGATAGAAAAAAAGATTTGATTATTAGTAGGGGAGTTAATATTTATCCAAGAGAAATTGAAGAGGTTTGTTTGAAGTTCCCTGGTGTGAAAGAGTGTGCGGTAGTAGGTAAAAAAGATGAAAATCACGGTGAAATCCCTATTGCTTTTATAGAGCCTGAAGAGGATGTTAAAGTGGATGTAAGAGAACTTAGAAAGTTTTTAAAATCTCACCTTGCAAACTATAAACTTCCAAAAGAGATATATATCGTGGATAATCTTCCTAAAAACGCTACGGGTAAAGTCTTAAAAAGAGTTTTAAGAGAAAAATTGGAGGATTTTATTAACTCTTGATTTTTCTCTTTTTTGTCTTGAAAAATAGTGTCCGAGGGAAATTTGAGTTAATAAAAGAGAAAGGGCTCGAAATTATAGAGCCGCTTTTGCTTTTTCTACGATTGAAGCGAATACTTCAGGTTCGTTCATTGCAAGATCGGCTAAGATTTTTCTATCAAGCTCGATACCCGCTTTTTTAAGACCGTTGATGAATCTTGAATAGCTTATGTCGTTTAATCTACATGCAGCGTTGATTCTAACGATCCAAAGTTTTCTGAAGTCTCTTTTTTTCTGTTTTCTGTCTCTAAAAGCGTATACTAAACTTCTTTCAACTTGTTCTTTAGCTTTTCTAAAGTGTTTTCTTCTACCTGAGTAGAAGCCTTTTGCCATTTTTAATATTTTTTTATGTCTTCTTCTTCTAACAATACCAGTTTTTACTCTCATGTTTTACTCCTTCATTTTGGCGTGCATCTTGCAACTTAGCGCTTTGCGCGGAAGCTTTTTCGCTTCACTTTGCCGTTTCTACACTTAAATTAGATACAAAGTAATAATTTTACTTCTTTAATGTTTGTTTGGTCTACGTATTTAGGGGCTCTTAGATTTCTTTTTCTCTTTTGAGATTTTTTAGTAAGGATGTGGCTTCTATAAGCACTTCCTCTTTTGATTTTTCCGCTTTTTTTAACTTTAAATCTTTTAGCCGCCCCTCTGTTTGTTTTCATTTTAGGCATGGCCGCTCCTTTTTGGATTTGAAGTGAAATTATACCATAAAGTTTTATTTTGTGATAGAATATTATAAAAAAAGGTTTTGATTATGAAAATCAAAAATTACGTAGACCCCGTACATTCTAAAGAATATACCGAAATAGCTGAAAAAACATTAGAAGACGTAATTGCTTATTTTCAAACTAAAAACAATCCCAGACTCTATATACTCCAGGATGAAAAGCCGTTATATATATTTACGCCGGTAGAAATAGTCGATATTTTTTTACAAAATAAAAAAGATATGAAAGTTAAAGATTATATTCAGCAAAACAAAAAAGAAATATATACACTTAACGCCGATATGCATATTATCGATGCATATAACGATCTTAGAAGAAGAAAACTCGATTTTGCTCCCGTAATGGAGGATTTTAAATTAATAGGAGAAGTAAGTTTTGAGACATTGAGTTTAAAAATTAGTTTTATCGCTATAAAAGACCCTCTTACGGATGTCTATAATCAAAAATATTTCGAAGTTATGATAGAAGAAAGCAACGAACTTGATAAGCCGCTTGGTATTATTATGATAAGACTTGAAAATTTGTCGATTTTGGAGAGTTTGTACGGGCATAATTTTAAACTCAAAGTATTAAAAACCTTTGCAAAAGAGATACAAAATTCCATTAGGGATATCGATTTTGTTTTTAGAGTTGAAAATACGTTTAAAATTTTGACGTTTAATAATCTTGAGATAGTTGTAAAAATGGTAAACAGAATAAAAGATAGACTCTCAAAAATAGAAATAGACGAACTTCAAATTCCTTTTAAAATGGCGTTTTCTCACGTACCGGAAATAGAGATGAGTGTTTTATTAGCAGTAGAGGAGTGCGAGAGAAAATTAATTGAAAGGGACTAAAGCGCTTCCCCAAGTAAATCCGCCTCCGAAGGCGTCAAGCAGCATAATATCGCCTTTTTTAAGCTTTCCTTCTTTATACATATCATTAATTGCCATAGGAATCGAAGCACTTGAAGTGTTTCCGTATTTGTGAACGGTGAGAACCGATTTTTCGCTTGGCATTTTAATGGCTCTTGCAACTGCGTCTATGATTCTGTAGTTTGCTTGATGAGGAATAAACCAGTCGATATCGTCACTGGTCATATTGTTTCTTTTTAGGATGTCTCTAACGCTTTGAGAGAGAGTTTTTACCGCAACTTTGAAAGTTTCGTTACCTTTCATCTCAAGCCATATTCTATCCGTATCACATCCGTATTTTACACCGCGCCCGGGGGTTATTAAATAATCTTGATATTTTCCGTCGGAATTAATATCGATATCGATAATAGCCTCTTCTTTATTTTCGGTAGCGCTGATTATGGCGGCACCGGCTCCGTCTCCGAATAATACGCAAGTTGTTCTATCTTTCCAATTTACGATTTTACTTAAAGTTTCGGCACCTATGATAAGCACGTTTTTATACATTCCGCTTTCGATAAAAGCTTTTGCGTGAGCTAAAGCGTAGATAAATCCGGTACACGCTGCACTGATATCAACCGCAGGTCTTGCAATACCTAATTTGTCCGCAACAACGCAAGCTGTAGAAGGCATTGTAAAATAATCCGGAGTAATTGTGGCTACAATAATCATATCTATATCTTCGGCACTCATTTTTGCATTTTTTAAAGCGTCAAGTGCCGCTTTATAAGCCAAATCGCTCGTTACTTCGTTTTCTACGATGTGTCTTGTTTTGATGCCGGTTCTTTTAGTAATCCATTCGTCACTCGTATCGACTATTTTTTCCAAATCTTCATTCGTTAAAATCTTAGGAGGAACATAAGCTCCTATGCTGGTAAATTTTGCATACATCAATGAACCTTTAAAGACTCTTTTATTCTATTTGTTACGTCGTTTTCAACGTATCTTATCGCTTGAAAAATCGCGTTTTTTATTGCTTTGCTGTTACTTTTCCCGTGCGCTATTATAACACATCCGTTAATACCAAGTAGCGGTGCTCCGCCGTATTCCGCGTAATCTATCGCTTTTTTCAAGCCTTTGAAAACCGGTTTTAATAAAAGAGCCCCGATTTTTTGTAAAAGTCCTGAATTTTTAATCTCTTCTTTTATGAGTTTGCTAATAACATCAGCGGCGCCTTCGCTTGTTTTTAAAACTATATTACCGATAAAACCGTCCGTAATAATTACGTCTACTTCGCCTTTGAAAATATCTCCGCCCTCTACGTTTCCTACGAAATTCGGAAACGATTCTTTTAACATTCCAAACGCTTCTTTAGTAACGGTGTTACCTTTGCTCTCTTCTTCTCCGTTACTTAAAAGACCGAGTTTAACATCGTCTTTGTTTAAGACCACTTTTGCATAAACTTCACCCATTAAGCCGAATTGATATAGGTTATGAGCGTCACAATCGACATTTGCGCCGGCGTCAAGTAAGAATGCGTATTGTTTTTTTATTGTAGGCATAAAAGTGATAATAGCCGGACGTCTGATACCTTTGATTCTCCCGATTCTAAGAGTTGCCAAGCTCATTGTGGCACCGCTATGACCGGCAGAGACTACGGCATCGACTTCTTTGTTTCTTAGAAGTTCGATAGATTTATAAATAGTGGACTCTTTTCTTTTTAATGCTTCGGTAGCACTCTCATCCATTCTTATAAAATCTTCACTATTTATAAATCTAACTTTATCAAGTAGTTTGTTCGGGATGAGAGGTTTTATCTGTTTTTCATCTCCAACCAAATAAGCCGTAAAATCTTTTTCTTCCAAAGCTTTTACAACACCTTCAACTATAGGCTGAGGACCGAAGTCCCCTCCCATTGCGTCAATTGCTATTCTCATTAATACTCACCACAGCTTGGGCATGCTCTGTGCGGTCTTTTGTACGCACCGCAGTGACTACATTTTACAACTGCACTAAGTCTGATTTTATAGTGAGTTCTTCTTTTTGCCGCTCTTGTTTTTGAGTTTCTTCTCTTAGGAACTGCCATAATTTCTCCTTAAAATTCTTTGTTAAATTCTTCTTCTTCGCAATCAGGGCAGATATTATAGTCGTTTTTTATAGATTCGACTTCGCTTTTTAAAATCTCTTCTATATCGTATCTTTCTTGTTCTATAATATCGTATTCACTATCAAACCCCTCATACGGAGGTTTTACAACTTTAAATTTAACTTCTTCGTCTATTTTTCTTTTAAAAGGTTTTAGACATTTTACACACTCGACTTCAACTTCACCGCTCAGTTTTCCCGTAATAGTAAAGTTTCCATCTCTATCTTTTACAGACTCGCCGCTAAGCGTAAGTCCTTCAAAAGTTTTTTCAACTTTCAATTATAAAATCTCCCTCTCAGCGAAAAAGAATGCGATTTCTTTTTTAGCGTTTTCAAGACTGTCGCTTCCGTGTACCGCGTTTGCTTCGATACTTTCCGCAAAATCGGCTCTGATTGTACCAGGTGCCGCTTCTTTAGGGTCGGTAGCACCCATAAGTTCTCTGTTTTTAGCTACTGCGTTTTCACCTTCAAGTACCATAACTACCACAGGACCGCTGCTCATATATTCGCATAGGTCGTTGAAAAACGGTCTTTCTTTATGTACTTCATAAAATTTAGCCGCGTCTTCTTTTGTAAGTTTAATTTTTTTCATTGCAGCGATTCTAAGTCCGTTACTTTCGAATCTGTCAATGATTTTACCAATAACATTTTTAGCAACCGCATCAGGTTTAATAATTGATAGAGTTCTTTCCATATTTACTCTCCTTGAGTTTTTAGAGAGGAATTATACAAAAATTTGAAGAAAAAAAGAAGAGGGAAGAAATTAGCACGCGTCCATTACAGGCTCACCAACTTCACCTCTGTTTGGATGACATGGTTGACCTTCTTTGCACTCATCCCAAACGATACATCCCTCAGTAGGACATGCTTCCGCACATAGTGGGCAGTCAGCATAATCTACGCATTCTACACATTTATCAGGATAAACGTAGTAGATTTCTTCTCCAGTTGGGTTATCGCTATCGTCTACGATTGCTTCTACCGGGCACTCGTCAATACATGCACCGCAGTTAATACAAGTATCAGTAATTTTTACTGCCATTTTAGCTCCTTTTTTTAGATTTATTGTACTTAAAAATATATCATTAAATTCTTAATATTTGCTTAAACTCTGATTCCTTAAAAATGGATGTTTCCATTTGTGACAACGGTTTTACATTCCGCAAGCGGCAGGTCCACCTCTCCAATATTTCTTTTCTAATTCTAAAAATCTTTGCTTCTCGTCTTCATTCATAATTCTTTCGTTATATTCTAATTTTAAGCCTTTTGCGTTCAGTGGTGCTTTTACCGAGTTGATAATTTGCTCTTTTATCGGAATATTCGCAAAAGGCCATACGAATGTAGCTTTTACCGTATCTCCTTCGATATCCACATCTTGCAAAATACCTAAATTAGTTAAACTTGTGGCAATTGCCGGGTGTTGTATGCTTTCGATTGTTTTTACAATTTCGAAAAAATCCATAATCTTCTCCTTTTTTTGCGAATTATAGCGCAAAAAGGAGTTGGGTGGAGAAGAGATAGGGATGTAAAATAGGTGAAATTGTGAATCAGTGAGTTTGTGAAATTGTAGGATAGAAAAAAAATAGGGGAAAGATGAGGAATAGATGAGGAATAGGGTGAAATAGTAAGTTTGTGAGTTTGTGAAAATAGGGATTTTGTAAAAAAGGTGAAGTTGTAATGTATCGAGTTTTATAAAAACGTAAAAGAGGGGAGAGGAGGTTATTTTAGGTTTAGGTAATCTTTTATTTCTTCTACTTTGTCAAGTTTTTCCCAAGAGAACTCTTCTCTACCGAAATGCCCGTAAGCCGCCGTTTTTCTATAAATAGGTTTTAATAAATCAAGAGTTTCGATAATACCTTTTGGTGTTAGGTTGAAAATTTTTCTAACTGCTTCTTCTATTTTTGTTTCGTCAACTTTCGCGGTGCCGTGAGTATCGATATAAATACTTACCGGCTCTACTACTCCGATAGCATATGCGATTTGGACGGTTAGTTTTTCAGCAACACCTGCTGCTACTAAGTTTTTAGCTACGTATCTTGCTGCGTATGCTCCGCTTCTATCAACTTTTGTAGGGTCTTTTCCACTAAACGCTCCTCCGCCGTGAGGTGCCGCACCACCGTACGTATCGACTATAATTTTTCTACCTGTAAGTCCGGCATCTCCTTGAGGACCTCCGATTACGAATTTTCCTGTCGGGTTTATGAAATATTCAACGTTTTTGCTAAGCATATTTGCAGGAATTACTTTTTTTATAACTTCTTCGATTACAGCCTCTTTAATTTCCGAATAGTTAATATCCGGTTCGTGTTGAGTCGAAACTACGACTTTTTCAACGCTAACCGGTTTTCCGTCTACGTATTTTACGCTCACTTGTGCTTTTCCGTCCGGTCTTAGCCACGGAATAATAGCTTCTTTTCTAGCAACTGCAAGTCTTTTTGTAAGTTTATGAGCAAGCATGATTGGAAGCGGCATAAGTTCCGGAGTTTCGGTACATGCGTATCCGAACATCATACCTTGGTCTCCAGCTCCGATTTCTTCTCCTCTTTCCACACCTTGTCTGATATCCGGGCTTTGCTCTCCCACACCGTTTAAAACACCGGCCGTTCTATAATCAAATCCGTATCTTGCATCGGTATAGCCTATTTCTCTAATAACTTCTCTTGCGATTTCTTGCATTGGAGCGTACGTAGTGGTTTTGAGCTCTCCCGCAATAATACAATATCCGTTACTAAGAAGTGTTTCGCAAGCCACTTTTGCGTTAGGGTCTCTTTCGATAATATAATCTAAAATCGCGTCGCTGATTTGGTCCGCCATTTTATCCGGATGACCTTCCGTTACACTTTCGCTACTAAAAAGATATTCTCTCATTAATTCTCCTTGAAAGATTTTTAGAAGTATATCATATTGATTACTCAACTATTCCTTTATAAAAATCAAAATCGATTCCTATATCAAGAATAGTCGTATCAAGTCTTCCCTCAAACGCTTTGATTCTGCCGATACCGATTGAAAAGTTTTTAAATTTATACCCTATAATCGCTTTTGCCAAAAGCCCTCCGCCTACATCCACTCTTCCACCTCCCGCGGCTCCTACGGCAATTTTTGCAAAAAAGTTTTTTTCATATCCTACTCCGAACATTCCTACGGCATATCCTCCGCTTCCTCCGTTATATGCGCTTGCCGCGTTTATAAAAGCGTAATAATTTTCATCGATAAAATATCCCAAATCCACGTTCATAACGTCAAGTCTTTTTGAATCGTCGTCTTTTCTTATCGTATTTGATGGCAGATACGATTCGCTATATAGAGAAATTCTGAATTTTTTCGTTTCAATTTTTAAATATTTTTCTCCTACACTTGCGAAATTAAAGTTTTTATTTATTGCGGCTTTTAAATAATAAGCTTTAACTCCGCCGAAGCTTCCCATATATCCTGCGGAAATATTTAAAAAAGAGATATTTTTTTGAGCTTCTATTTTATAAATAGCTCCGCCTTTGGTATCGACTTCACCACCGCCTCCGGCTCCAAGAGATGCTTTTAAAGTTAGAAAAGGAAATTTTTTCCCCATTCCGAATAAAAATTCCGCGTATCCGTCGCTCTCTCCTCTAAACGCACCGCCCGTAGAGATAAAATAAAACGTATTTTCGTTTTTATATTTTCCAATTTCGGCGCCTATTAAAGAAAAACGTTTTTGTTTTGTTCGGGCGGTGGTTTTCGAATCAAAAGGAATATATTCAAGTACGAAAGGAGAAAAAAAGACCCTCTCTTTTGAAAAATATCCGTAGCCGTTAAATGGTTTTAGAAAATATACGTCTTGAAAATTATAATCAACCCCTAAAGCGAGCTGTGTGGAGTCTATCTCTCCGTCTTTGAATTTAATATGATTGAGATTTGCTACTAAATTGAAATTTTTATTTAGAGGATAAAGTGCTCCGGCGTAGATTTTTAGCATAAGACCGCTACCTTGAGGTGCGTGTCCGCCACCGCCTCCACCTATAAAAAGTCCGCTATCAAGTGTGATTTTTTCAAGCGGATATTTGTATCCTAAATTGACGCCTCCTGTGAAAAATCCTCCTCTTTTTCCTGTTATTGCCGAATAAACGCTAAGACCCGTATAAAAATTACCGAAATCAAAAAGATAACTCGTTTCAAGCAATCCCATATGTTCGTTTTGGAATTTGAGATTTTGAAAAGTGATTCTAAAAGTGTTATTCGTAGTAAGTGCGAAAAGTGAGGTTGTTAGTAAAAATAAAAGTAGTTTTTTCATCCTTCCCCCTTAATCCGATTAAGATATTGTAACAAAAAAGGAAGGATGAAAAGAGGGGATTATTGAAGTTTTTTTCTAACTTCGATAGTTGCGTCAACCATATTTTTAAGACTTGGTTTAACTTCTTCCCATTTTCTTGTTTTAAGACCGCAATCCGGGTTAATCCAAACTTTTTCAGCCGGAAGTACTTCAAGGATTGCTTCGATTTGCTCTACGATTTCTTCTTTGCTTGGGATTCTCGGGCTGTGGATGTCATATACACCAGGTCCGATTTCGCCTTTGTATCCTCTTTCTTTAAAGATTTTAAGCAGGCTGTTGTCACTTCTTGCGTTTTCAATAGAGATAACGTCAGCGTCCATATCTTCAATAGCGTCCATAATGTCGCTAAATTCAGAATAACACATATGAGTGTGAATTTGAGTTTCAGGTTTTACGCTGCTTGTTGTAATTCTAAAGCTCGTAATAGCCCAATCTTCGTATTCAGCTCTTTTTTCGTTTCTTAGAGGATATCCTTCTCTAAGTGCCGCTTCGTCAACTTGGATTACTTTAATTCCGGCAGCTTCAAGAGCTTCCACTTCGTCTCTAATAGCGATTGCCATTTGATATGCAGTCGTTCTTTTTGGTTGGTCGTCTCTTACGAATGACCAGTTAAGCATAGTAACAGGACCTGTTAGCATACCTTTCATAGGTTTTTCTGTTAGAGATTGAGCGTATGTAATCCATTCAACCGTCATATCTTTAGGTCTAGAAACATCTCCGTAAATTAGAGGTGGTTTTACACATCTACTACCGTAACTTTGAACCCATCCGTTTTGAGAGAACGCAACTCCGTTTAGTTGTTCACCGAAATATTCAACCATGTCGTTTCTCTCGAATTCACCGTGTACAAGTACGTCAAGACCGATTTCTTCTTGGAATTTTACAAGGTCTTTAATCATTTCTTTAATTTGAGCTTTGTAATCTTCTTCGCTGATAAGCCCGTTTTTGAAATCTCTTCTTAATTTTCTAAGTTCAGGAGTTTGTGGGAAACTTCCGATTGTCGTCGTTGGTAAAATAGGGTATTTTAGGTTTTCGTGTTGAAGTTTGATTCTTTCCTCAAACGGCATACTTCTATGTTTGTCTTTTTCAGTTAAGTTGCTTACTCTATCTTGAACGATCGGGTCGTGGATTTTGCTTGAAGTTTTTCTTGTAGCTATTGCGATTTTGTTGCCTTCAAGTACTTCTTTGTCGTATTCGCTAAGCTCTTCATTTTTTACAAGTTTGTTGATAACTCTTATTTCGTCAAGTTTTTCAAGTGCGTATGAAATCCAAGATTTAATATCTTCGTCCATTTTTGTTTCGTATTTTAGAGTGTATGGTACGTGAAGTAAACTACAGCTGCTTCCTACGTGTACTTTGTCACTCTCAACCGCTTCAGTCAGACCTTTTACGAACGCAGCCGATTTTTCGATATCGTTAACCCATACGTTTCTTCCGTTTACGATTCCGATACCAACTTCTTTTCCGGCGTCAACTAACGCTTTAATGCTGTTTTCACTTCCGTGTACGAAATCTAAAAACATACCTTTAATAGGAGTTTTAGCAAGTACTTCGTTTGCTTCGTTTGAATGTTCGAAATATGTTGCAACGTAAATATTTGCATCGCTTGCAAGTTCATTATAAACTTTTTCAAGAAGTTCAAGGTCTTCTTTTGTCGGATTCGTAACAAAATAAGGTTCGTCCATTTGGATAGTTACGTTAGGGTTTAATTCTTTTAATTTAGCGATGATTTCTTTGTAAACAGGTACCAATTTTTCGATAATTGCTTTTTCGTCTCCGTTTACTATTTTGCTAAGTTTTACGTATGTAATCGGCCCGATTAAATTTACTTTCGGCTCGATTCCGAGTTCTTTTGCCTCATTGTATTCCAAAACGATTTTATCGATATTCGCTTTAAAATCCATATCGATATCGAGTTCAGGTACGATATAGTGGTAGTTCGTGTTAAACCATTTTGTCATTTCCATAGCTTTGTGATTCGCATCACCTCTTGCCATTGCGAAATATCTATCCATACAATTGTCGATATCTTTGTATTTTTCAGGTACCGCATTTAACATAACGGTCATATCAAGCATATTGTCATAAAAACTGAAATCATTAACGCTAATCATATCGATGCCGGCATTTTTTTGATAAGTCCAGTGTCTTTTTCTGAGGTCACTTGCAGTTTGTTTTAGTTCATCTTGGCTGATTTTACCGCTCCAATACGCTTCAAGTGCTTTTTTAAGCTCTCTTTGTTCGCCGATTCTCGGGAACCCGATAACATAAGTTGCCATATGCTTCCTTTTTTAGCGGAATTATACCAAAATAAAAAAAAAGAAAAAGGAGGTTATTGAATAGGCTTAAACGCGCCGTTTATAATTTGGTAGAGTTTTGTATTGTAGTTGATTTGATGATCGAAAATATATACGTGAAAATCGTTCATATAATATTCGTCGTCGTTTGTCTGTTTGTTGTAAATTTTGTTTAGAAGTATGCTGATGTCGTAATTTAGCCAATTAAATCTTATATCGCTGTTTAAGTTCATATTGGTATCTTCCAAATCGATAGGAATATTTAAGATTGAATTTGCGATTATCAGTTTTTCGACGTCTTGAGGTTGAGTGATTGATATTAACAGAGGGTCGTAATCTATTTGAGTTGCGAGTTGGAGTTTGGTTTCTATGTTTTTGTATGTGATTTGGGCTAAGATTTGAGCCGTTTTACTTGCGCTGGTATTGAAAAAAATATAGTGATTATTTAATTTCTCATAAGGAATATTAGGGAAATCATAAGTATCCAACATTATATTAAGTTCGCTTTCGTATTGAAGAAGTTTTTGAGGAATCGTTCCTTTTGAATTTATTGCGATTGCATAATTATCATCGATATATTGGGCTAAAGTATTTACTTGGGATTTGAAATCTATAAGACCGAAATCAACATTATCAAGTTGTTTTGTTGAGTTTTCTTCTTCTGTATATTCGAAAGGATTTGCCGTAGTTTCGTTGTTTTCTAATGGTTGTTGATTTGTCGTTTTGAAATCGCTTGCGTTGAAAGTGGGTACGTAAAAATGAGCGTCGTAATTTTTTAATTCTTCTATTTTTTGTTTATCGGTAGTGATATAAACGATGTCTTTGTAGTTTTGAGTGATTTGAGATAAATTTGCGTCGATATCGAAAAGTTTTATGTGATAGTTTGAAGCTTTATATATGAAATAAGAATTTATCGAATTCATAATCGAAGGAATGAATTTGAAAAATTTTTTCTTATCTATCACAACCGCTACGTTTACGCTTACTTTTTGCGAGACGAAATTATCGTCAAAAACTTCCACTTGTTCGTTATCGGGTTCGACAATAACTTCAGTTTGTGCAAATACTAAAATTGCCGTAAATAGTAGTGCGATTATTTTTTTCATAGCATACTCTTTATAAGTAAAAAGTCTTTATAAGCTTCTTTTTTCGCCGAAGGATTTCTTAATAAAAAGCTTGGATGATATGTCGGTATCACTTTTCTTCCTTTGTATTCGAATATTTGTCCTCTAACTCTGCTAATAGGCAGATTTTCGTTTAATAAATACATAAATGCCGTTTTTCCAAGACAAACTAAAATTTCCGGATTTATAATCTCTATCTGTTTTAAAAGATACGGTTTGCAACTTTCGGCCTCTTCTATACTCGGTACTCGGTTATTAGGCGGTCTGCATTTTACTATATTTGCGATATAGACGTCTTCTCTTGTTAATTCTAACACATTTTCAATAATTTTCGTAAGTAATTTTCCCGCTCTTCCCACAAAAGGGCGACCCGTTTTATCTTCCATTTCCCCCGGTCCTTCACCGATAAACATTAGTTTTGCTTTAGGGTTTCCTTCTCCGAAAACTACGTTGGTTCTTGTTTTACTTAGGTCGCAAAGAGTGCAATTTTTACATATTTTTTCAAGTTCTTTTAGTTCATTTGGCATATCTACTTTTTTATCTTCGCTTACGAAACCTTCGAAATACTCAACTCCCGCTTCTTTTAATTTATAAAGATATTTAAGCTTCATCAAATTTTTCATGGTTTGTCTTTTCCATTTTTATGCTGTATGTAGGGTATGCTATTTTTATATCTTCTGCGTTATTGAAAGCGTCTATAATTTCCGCCGATATCGTACTTCTTAGATTTAGAGTAGCGTAGTTATTAAGATACCAGCAGCTGATTGTTATTCCGTTTTCGCTTATAAAAGTATAAATTCTCGGCTCGACGTTTGCGTTTTTGATATGATATACCGATTTTAGTTTTTGTAGTCTTCTTTTTGTGATGTCGGTATATCCTTTTGAATATTTGCTGACAATTTCTCTTGCTAAATAGACCGCTTTTTTGTGATTGGAATCAAAAGTGATAGTTATGTCAATTCCGTCCCAAACGGTTGAGAGACCGTGGTGGGTATAGTTAAAAATAGGGTTTGTAAAAATTACGTTGTTAGGAACGAAAACTATTCTTCCGGCACGTCTGTTGTAAAGATAAGTCGTAAGAGTTACGTCTTCTTGAATTACGATTCTGTTTAAGGAAATATCGATAATATCGCCTACGATTTTTACTTGTCCGTTTTGAAGGTATATTTTAACTCTGTCTCCGACTTTAAAATTTCCGCTGGTCATTATAACGAACCAGCCGAAAATATTCATAAACCAGTCTTTCATAGCAATTGCGATACCGGCTGATGCAAAACCTAAGATTGTGATTAGATATGTTGCGTTGTTGATGTAAAAGAATGCTATTATTAAAAGAATTACGGTGAAGTTTATGAAGTTTAGTATTTTATTCGTAATGTAAACCGATTCTTCTTTTACGTATTTTCTAACTGCAAGTTTTATGAGTGTAAAAATTATAAAACTTATTGCGATTGTTATTGCCAAAAAGATTAATTTATTTATTTCTCTTTGGATTTGGGAATTGACTTTTTGAATGTTGATTTTCGCTTCCGCTTGGAGGGTGTTTAACTTCGTTTTGTAAATATTGTCTATAACGTTAAAATCTTGAAGCATCTGCTCGAGTTCTTTATCTTTTATTTTTAGTTTTTGCTCTATCTCTTTTAATCGTTGTAAATCATTAAGGGTTTGTTTGAAAATTTGATACTCTTTTTGATTTTTTTCGACTATCGATTGAATCTCTTTTTCATAATTTAGTCCTGTGATAATTGCAAAAGGATTGTTGATTTCAGGCGGTTTTGGCAAACTTGATAATTTAATTAATGATGTGTAAATATCGTTGTTTTTTTTGAGAAGTTTTAGTTCCGTTTTTAATCTTTGAAGCTCTTTTTTGTATTTTTTATTGTAACGCGCCTTTTTTTCAAGTAATGCTACTCTTTCTTGAAGGGCTTTATAATCGAGATAATCTTTATATGTTATATAAAATTCGTTTTGTTTAAGTCTTTTTATGATTTCATTTTTTTGATAGTGAAGTAGCGTATTTGTTTTGTTTGTTTCGTTAGTTTCTGCAGTAGTGTTATTATCTGCCGCAAATAGTGTGAGGATAAAAAAAACTATTAAAAATAGTTTTTTCATCTCTCAAACTTCTTTAATACTTTTTTTACTAAATTTTCGTCCAAATCTTTTACGATTTTATATTGGCCTATTTTTTCGGGGATAATGAATTTGATTTTATTATCCGCCGTTTTTTTGTCTAAGAAAAAGTGATTGTAAAAATCATCTACATCGTCTATTTTAAAATCGGTAGGTAGGTTGTGTTTTTCTAAAAGTTCTTTTATCTCTTTTGCTTCTTTTTCGCTTAATAATCCTAGCTCACGTGAAAGCTCGTTTGCCATAATCATACCGATAGCTACGGCTTCTCCGTGGAGATATGTTTTATAGTTTGTCAGGTTTTCGATAACGTGCCCGAAAGTGTGTCCGTAATTTAGTACGCTTCTTATGCCTTTTTCTTTTTCGTCTTGATTTACGACTTCGGCTTTTAACTCCACACTTCTTTTAATCATCTCTTCAAGCGTTAAGTTTCCTTTTTTGATATTTTCGAAAAACTCTTTGTCAAACATTACGGCCATTTTTATAATTTCCGCCATTCCCGCTGCGAATTCTCTTTTGTCAAGTGTTGAAAGAAAATGAGTGTCGATATAAACGGCTTCGGGTTGATAAAAGCTTCCGATTAAATTTTTTCCGTATTTGTTATTGATACCGGTTTTGCCGCCTACCGAGCTATCCACCATAGCAAGAAGTGTCGTTGGGATTTGGATGAATTTTATTCCTCTTAAAAATATGCTTGCCGCAAATCCCGTCATATCTCCTATAACACCTCCGCCAAACGCTATAAGAGTCGAGTTTCTATCAAACTTAGCATCAAATAGTCTATCAAGAGCATACTCTATGCTTTGCCAATTTTTATACTCTTCCCCGTCAGGTAGAGTAATTATATGAAGCTCTTTTGCTTTTAGTTTGTTCGTTAGATAATTAATATGAAGTCCGCTGACTTTCGGATTTGTGATAATTGCGACTTTGGAATCGATAGTGATTTGCGGCAATTTGTCGATTATGATGTCGTATGTTTTATTTGGTGTATTAACCGTTACTTTCATTATCTTCCTTTACGGGTATTAAAAATTGTGAAAATTTATCTAACATAATGTACGAATCTTCTATTTTAGGTGAAATTATTTGTAAAAATTTATTTCTCGGTTTTGTTGCGAACGTGTCTATAAGACAGATGTTTTCTTTTTTTGCCAAGTAAGTTATAGGGTTTTCTTCTTGTTTTTCAAATTCTACTTGAGCGAAATTGAAACTTTTTGCCAATGTTTGTAAATATTCTATTATCTGTTTGTTGTCGTTTTCCGGGTCCGCGTTTAAAAACACGGCTTTGAGCCCTAGTTGATATGATAAATCGAAAATTGTCGGTGCTATTTTGGTAATGTATTTTTCATTTAAGATTATATAAAGTTTTTCACATTTTTTGATAGATTCTTCGCCGACTTTTAAAATAGGTTTTTTAATTTGGAAAAAGACTTCGGAATATTTTTTGAAAAATTGATTTGTAGTAATGACAAGACCGATACTTAATTTGTTGATATCGTCAAGCAATACTTTTTTATAGTCCGTTTCGAAATAGTCTGTAGTAATGTCGATATTGTCGAATTTGTAGAGTTTATAAATAGAGTGACTTTTAGGAGTCGGGTTGATGATTTTTATGATTAGTTTTTTGTTTTTTAGTTTTCTATGTAAGAAAAGGGCCGATTTTAGAAGTTTTGAGATATCTTCTTTTGACATATTTTTCATATCCAAAATCAAATATATATTTCTTCCGTACGGTTGCGGAAAAGCACCTTTTATCTGTTTTATTTGATTGAAAATATCTTTTAGAGTTTCCGGGTTTCCTATCAAAATAAGTTTGTCATAAGGTAGGATAGTTGTGTTTTCTTCCGGCAGTTTTAGTGCGTTGTCTCTATAAATTGCCGCAACTTTTACGCCGTATCTATCGAAAATATTGACTTGTTTGTAGATAAAAGGCGAGTGAGGAGGAACCTCCACCTCCATAATTTCGCCTTTTCCAAGACCTATATCTCTTGCATAAAGAGGAACTTCCGGTAAAAAGTCGATGATTTTATTGGTTATTACTTCCGGGACGTCTATGATTTCTATGTTGTTTTGGGTAGGGACTTCGAAATCCTGCCAAAATTTTACGAAAAGTATGGGAGTAGGGACGTTTTTAACTTTTTTTAGTACGAATTCGGCTTCATTTTTGTTTTTTATGAAAAGAATGATTTTATTAAAATCTTTGTATAAAAGAGGTTTATAAAGTTCGTATGCGAAAAAATTGATTTTATAAAAAAATATATTATCTTTTTCGTCAAAACCTTCTTTTATTTCCTCATCGTCGTAAATTATATGAAATTCTCCTAAATTCAGATGATTATTATAAATTTTTTGTATTAAAAGGCGTGATTCTTTAGCGCCTGCGAAAATTAAGATTTTATTCAATACAGCCCTTTTGGTAAAATTTCAAGAATTATAACAAAAAAGGTATTAAATGGACTTTAAAATAGACGCCGTGGATAATAAAGCAAGAGCGTGTACGATAAAAACAGCTCACAGCGAGATAAAAACTCCTATTTTTATGCCAGTAGGCACCGCAGCCGCCGTAAAAAGTCTTGATGCTATAGATATGACCGAAATTTTAGACGCTCCTATTATTTTGGGAAATACGTATCATTTATATTTGCGCCCCGGTGATGAGGTTATTGCAAAACTTGGAGGGCTTCACGGATTTAGCGGATATAAAAGAAGCTTTTTGACCGATAGCGGAGGGTTTCAGGCATTTAGTTTGGGAAATAACGTCAAATTTACAGATGAGGGGATTTGGTTCAAAAGCCATATCGACGGCTCTAAACATTTCTTTTCTCCCGAAAAAGTTATCGATATCGAATATAACCTTAATAGCGATATTATGATGGTACTTGACGATTTGATTCCTTTACCGAATACCAAAGAGAGAATCAAAAAATCTATTGAAAGAACGACTCAGTGGGCTTATAGAAGTTTGGTTCATCATGTAAAAAAAGGCAAAAAAAATAATCTTTTCGCGATTATTCAAGGAGGGACGGATTTTGAATTTAGAAAAATAAGTGCCGAGAGTCTCGTATCGCTTGAATATGAGGGTCATACTTTTGACGGGTTTGCAATCGGTGGACTTAGTGTAGGAGAAGAAAATCAACTGATGTATGATACGATAGAAGCCACGACTCCTTATATGCCTGAGGATAAGCCGAGATATTTAATGGGAGTGGGTACGCCTGAGGATATAATCGAGGCGATTGATAGGGGAGTTGATATGTTTGATTGCGTAATGCCAACGCGAAATGCCAGAAACGGGTATCTGTTTACATCATTTGGGACATTAAGAATCAAAAATGCACAATATAAACTTGACGACTCTCCGATAGACCCGGAATGTGATTGTTATACTTGTAAAAATTTCAGCAGAGCATATTTGAATCATCTGTTTAAAGCAAAAGAACTTACTTATTTCAGACTTGCAAGCATTCACAATCTTCATTATTATCTGAATTTAGTAAAAAAAGCGAGAAAAGCGATAATTGAAGGAAGATTTAAAGAATTTAAAAAAGAGTTTTACTCTAAACGTCAATAAATTCGGCTTTTAAATATTTATGGAGCTCTTTTATTATCTCTTTTTCTCGTTTGGTTATGTATTTTTCAAGAATTCTCTCTTGGCTCGGGGTAGGTTCGAAATAAAAATGAAATCTAAAAGAGTCGTTTAGTTTGGTGATTGAGCGAACTTCTGCGGTCATTTCGAAAAAATATCCTTCAAGAATAAATTCAAGTTTTACGAAATCCCCGATATCCACCGTTTTTTCATCACTTATAACCGCCATACCTTTTAGGGAGATATCATACATTTTCGTTGTGAATATATCTTTGTGTTTTTTGATTTTGACGTTGATGTCAGTTGAGGGTTGTACTCTGATGTAGTTTCTTTTCGGGGTGTTTCTTTGGATTTTTTCGATGTTTGTGAGCTTTAGTACTTTTCTTTGAGGATATACATAATCGATATACGCTTTAAAAGTCGTATTGGTAGTCGGCTCTAAAAGATAAATTTCTTTTTGGAATTTAGCCGCTATTATTTGATAAGAATTGGCCTCTACTTCAATATATCCTCTATCTTCGTTGAGTGTTAAAATCGTGGTTTTATGAGTGATAGGTACGCCTTTATAAACGTTAAAAAGATTTAAAACTTTGTTTGTTAGATAGTATTCTTTCAACTCTTTTGGCAGATGATAAGTGAAAAACTCCTCTTCGTTTACGTGGAAAATCAGATATTCGATATAAAATTCAAATAGTGAAGTGAGTTTTTTTAATTTTGCAATTGCGTTTTTTTCTTTTAGGGTGTATTTGATGAATGCGTTTGCAAGAAGTAAAAAGACCTTATTAAGGATATCTTCGATATCTACGTTTCTCTCTTTTAAGATAAAAATAGCGTTTAGTTTGAAATTTTGAGATGAATAATCCTCCAAAAAGAGGCTTTTATAAAGATTTTCTATTTCGTTTTTAAGTTGAGAAGTAATAGGTATGTTAGGATTTTTTTTCTTTAGCAACTCTAAAAAATTGTGTGTAAATTTTGACTCTACTGTTTTAAAAAATTTTTCATTTTCTTTTATAAAAGCCGAAAAATTTTCTTTATAGAATCTGTTTTTGCTCATGTCCTAAACTTTGTAGGTAGCGCTTTAAATTCGATACCTTTTTTTATTTTGATGATTTTGCCGTTATTGTCAATCGTTATTAAAAATTCGTTTTGAGCACCCATATAATCTTGAGAAATTACATCAATTATAATTTTTCCGTCTTTTACGGTTACGCTGCTTGGAGAATCTTCCATTCCGAAGTCATATGTTTTACTCCAAATTATTTTACCGTTTTTTACGAACATTATCAGTAAATCTTCTCCCGGGTGTTGAATAGAACCTATAATATAATAACCGCCGTCTTTTTTGATTAAAAATTTACCGTTTTCACTGTCAGGATTCGGGAAAATAATTGTTTTTCCATTTATATAAAGTTCGATATCGGGATTGTGGTTTTTAAAGGTATTTAACAGCACAATAAGTTTTCCGTTTTCTATTAAAAAGTCGTTAGGAATATCGTATTTGTTTGCGAAATGTTTTAATTTGTAAGATTTTAAATCTTTGTCGGTTTCAAGAAAAGCCGGTTTGTTTTTATTTTGATCGTAACCTATAATATATATTTTCCCATTTTTATATTTTACTTTTTTAACGTCAAGCAAAAGAGGAAAAACTTTTTTTTGCACCAAATCGTAGTTTTTGTTTAGTTTATAAATAGCTATTCCGTCACCTTGTGGCAGAGTAAAAAGATATCCGTCATCAGTAGGAATTAATGCTTCAGATGAGATTTGATATCTTTTTATAAGTTTGTTTTCTATTTTTGTTTGTTCTATTTTTTTGTCTATTTCAGCATTGTTTTGGGTTAAGGCACAGCCTAAAAAAAGAGCCGGTATAATTAAAAGAAACTTTTTCATGATCAATCCTATTCGTAAAATGTTACGGCGCTTTTACCGAATTTTTTAGTTTTTGTTTTTTTGTATTTTCCTAAATATTCCGGAAACTCGTAATCGCTTTGATGTTCGATTAGGATTTTTTCTACGTTCATTTTAGGAAGTTGTTTTATTAAGTTTTGGACTTTGTCATAAATATCCTCATACCCTTCTCTTATTGCAAAAGGAGGGTCGAAATAGAATATCGCTTTGTCTTTTTCTCTTTTTAGTTTTTCGATAACATCCCAAATAGTATCGAAGCTATCTCCTAATATTATTTCGCATTTTTCGCTATCTTCAGGCTTTAACGAATCGATATTTCTTTTTAAAACTTTTGCGGCTTCGGGGTCTTTTTCTAAAAAGTAGGCTTTTTTTGCGCCTCTACTTATGGCTTCAAGCCCGATACTACCGACTCCGCTGAATACCTCAACCCAAGTAGAATCCGGAACTTCCCATTGAAGAGAATTAAAAATAGATTCTTTTAAAATTTGTTTGGTGCTTCTTGTTGTTTCTTTGTCATTCATATATAGTTTTTTACCTCTATATTTTCCGGCGATAATTTTGATATTACTTTTCTCCATAGTATTCCTTTATAAGGTTTTTTATTTCGGTTTTGAAATTTTCAAAAATTTTATCGAGTTTTTCTTCAAAGCTCTCTTTTTGAGAAACGACTGGTACGTATTTTTCAAGTTGTAATAAAAGAGTCGTTTTACTAAAAGGTTTTGTGATTTCTCTTCCTATTAATATTCCGTCTTTTTCAGGATTGTCGGTAATTACGACTCCGTTTTCGTCGAGATATTCTTTAAGAAATTTTTCAAGAGCATATTGTAACAGTGGGGAATCACACTCAATTTTGAATTTCATTTTTACCTTTTTGCTTAATATTTTATCAAAAATTAAATTTTTTATGAATAGTGCCGATTTTTTATAAAGTAAAAAAAAGGATTTACTATGGATATTTTCAGCTCAATCAACGTAGTAGCCAAAAAGATGGACTATACGACAGTAAAACCTACCAACGATGTTAATCACGTTCAGAAAATGAGCGAACATCTTCAGGATAAGAAGTCAAAAGAAGAGATTCAAAAAGAGTTGCAACAAGTAGTGGAAGAGTTAAACAAAGCTATGAATCCTTTGAATACCGATTTGAAGTTCAGATTTAACGACAAAGTTGATGAGCTGGTTGTTGAAGTAGTAGATAAAAAATCCGATCAAGTAATAAGAGAGTTTCCGCCAAAAGAAGCTCTTAAACTTATGGAAAAAATGAGAGAACTTGTCGGAATGTTATTTGATAAGAAAGGATAAGGGATGGCAGATTTAGGTACATTAAGCTCACTCGGGATAGGAAGTGGGGTATTGAATTATGATGTTATCGACAAATTAAAAAACGCCGATAAAGACATAATGGTAAAACCTCTTGAAGATAAACTCGATTTGTTAAAGAAAAAAGAATCGGCACTTTCTCAGTTTATTACTATCGGCTCTCAAGTTAAAACCGATATTTTGGATATTGCGGACGGAACTTTGTTTGCAAAAGTCAATACCGATGTTAGCGGAAGTAGTGTTAGTGTGGATGCGAATGACGGGGTTACCCCGCAAGAATTTACGATAAACGTAAACCAACTCGCTCAAAACGACGTATATGAATCAAACGGATTCGCTTCAAGTGACAGCGTTGTAAATAATACGGGAAGTGACGTAAAACTTGCTATCGGAATTGGTGGAGTGACGACGGAGTTTACTTTACAAGCGGGTGCTACGCTTCAGGATTTAAAAGACGCGATTAATAATGCGAATGCCGGAGTTACGGCAAGTATTATCGATACCGGAATAGGAGACAACCCTTATAAACTTGTCTTAAAAGCGGACGAAACCGGAGAAGATAATTATATTCAATTCGATTATTCCGCTCTTGAAGATTTGGGATTTAACGCTACGAATTATACGTCCGCTCAGTTTAGCAGCGATACGGATGTTGTAAATAATTCCGGAAGCGATCAAACGTTTTCAATCACTGTAAACGGGACTCAATATTCAATGAGTGTGGCGGACGGAACGACTGTTAGTGATTTTATAAGTGCTTTAAATAACGGAGATTTAAAAGACAGTGACGGAAATTCTTTGAAAGTCAATGCAAGCTTTAATAGTGATACGGGAAAAATCGAATTCGACGTACAAGCAATCGGAGATATTTCTATTGACGATACGGGGTTGCTTACTAATTTTAATGACAATACCGACTTTACCAACTCAAACAGACTTCAAACCGCTCAAGACGCGCTATTTACATATAACGGAGTCGAGGTGGAAAGAAGCAGTAATACCGTTGAGGATTTGATTACGGGTGTAAAAATTACCCTGAATTCGACCGGAGAATCGACAGTAGATATAAAAAATAATGTGGATGATATCGTAGATGCGATGAAAAAATTCGTAGCCGATTATAACGCTATGATTTCGAATTTGCAAAATCTAACGGCGTATGATAAAGACCAAAAAACAGTGGGTCTTTTTCAAGGAGATAGCGATTTTACAATGCTTAGCTCTATTTTTAGTAACGATTTGTTCGGAACTATTCGTTCATATACGGTAGATTCGACGGACAGAAACGGAAATTCATATCAACAAAACGCGCTTTTTAGTGCTGCGGATTTGGGCTTTAGTATGGATAGAAACGGGATGTTAAGTTTTGACGAGACAAAATTTAGGGAGTCTTATCAAAACAATCCCGATTTAACGAAAAGTTTTTCGGAAGACATTTTCACAAAATTAAAAACCGATTTTGATAGAACGATTACGGGAGATAATTCGAATCTTTCTCTTCTTGATAATCAAATAAAAGATGAAGAAAAAAGTTATCAAGATAGAATCGATGCCATGAATAAATATCTTGAAACGAAATATGAAGTAATGGCAAAACAATTTGCCGCATATGATGAGATGATTAATAAATTTAATACGATGAGTCAATCGTTGAATATGGCAATAGAACAAACAATAAATTCTAAACAATAAGGATAACCGATGACGTATAATAAAGCACTTAATAGTTATAATCAAATTAATAATAGTATCGAAAAACCTGAAAAACTTATTTTAATGCTTTATGAAGGAGCTTTGAGATTTGCGGTTTTTGCAAAAAAAGCGATTCAAGAGGGAAATATCGAGGATAAGGTGAAGTATATTATTAAAGTATCGAATATATTTATCGAACTTATAAATTCGCTCGATTTTGAAAAAGGCGGGGATATAGCTTATTATCTAAACGGGTTGTATGCTTATCAGCTTGAACTTCTTGCAAAAGCGAATGCGGAAAATAAGCCCGAATATATTGATGATGTGATTAGGGTTTTGAAAGGTTTAATCGAAGCTTGGAAAGAAGAGACGGGATTATAAGGAAAAAAAATGGAAAAATTTACACTGAACGAAATAAAAATAGCCGTAATTAATAAAGATTTGAAAAAATTAGAGGAGTTATCAAGAATGACTCCCGCTTTTTCAAGTGAAAATGAAGCAAAAGAGCTTATCTATTTTATAAACGAAGCTACTAAAATTTTAGAAGAAGAAAAGAGAAAACTCTCATTAGAAATGAAAGAGATAAAAAAATTGAAAAATTTTTATAATCAAAATAGTAGTTGTGCTTTTGATTATCAGGGGTAGGGTTATTTTTTTAGATTAAAAAAGCTGCTGCCGCTACCCGAAAAATAACCCAAATGTTGGTATTTATATAAATCCGGATATAGCATAAGAGCCGGTTTTAATAGGTCGTTAAGCTCTGCGGGTTTATAGTTTTGAAGAAGCTCAAGGGTTTCTTTTTTATCAAAATCGGTATCTTGAGGATTGAAAAAGTTCATTCTATATGCATTATAAACGTCTTTTGTAGAACACTCTATCGGAGGTGTGAATACTTCCAAATCGAGTGCTTTTTCGTCTCTAACTTCTACGATGTCACCTCTGCCGTAAACATCCGCAACTTCGGCATCGGTTATGAAAAACGGCACGTCGCTTCCTATTTTTTTGCCTATTTCCATTAATTCTTTAGTATCCAAATTAAGACCGCTTTTTTCATTAACAAGTCTCAAAAAAGCTGCAGCGTCGCTGCTTCCGCCGCCAAGTCCCGCCATTTCAGGGATATTTTTGTGGATTCTTATCTCTTTTCCTATGAACCATTTTTTGATATCCGGATATGCGGTTGTGAGTTCAACATAAGCTTTAAAAACGGTGTTTTCTCTAAGTACGCAGTTAATATCTCCTACTATATTGAATTTTTCGGCTTCTACTATTTCTATTTCGTCATATAAATCTTTTACTTTCATAAATCTCGATTTTATAAGGTGATACATTCCGTCGTGACCGACGATTTTTAAAAAAATATTCACCTTCGCATGCGCTTTAATTTTCATTCATAGCCTTTGAAAAATCTTTTAATTTATCCAAATCTATCTCTTTGTTTGCTTTAATATTCTCTTTTTTAATCTCATCAATCAATTCGCTTCTTAAGATTTGCACATCTCTTGGTGCTTCGATACCGATTTTGACCTGGTTTTTTTCAATAGAGACGATAACGATTTCTATATCATCTCCGATTTTTATTCTTTGGTCTTCTTTTCTGCTTATTACTAACATAGCCCAATCCTATTTAAAATATATTTTACATTCTCCCCGATTTCGATAATAGCAAAATAGTTATCATATTTTACATAATAAATTCCGCTTTTTTGAATTTCGAAATCTTTTATATCAAGTTTTTTTCCCAGAATCAAATTTTTAGGGTCGTTTAAATAAAAATTTTGAGGTATTTTTAAAAATTCAAGAGGGTTTAATGGTTTTTCGCACTCGTATTGAAATTTTCCTTCTTTTGTTCTTTCAAGATAAGTTAAAGCTCCCTCAAAACCCAACTTTTTAGCAATATCATATCCCAAAGTTCTTATAAACGTACCTTCACTTACACTTGCTTGAAATGTTATAAAAGGGTGAGAATAGTTTATAAGTTTGATATCAAAAATCTCTATTTCTATTTCTTTATCTAAAAAGTCCTTTTCATCGTCGAGTTTGTATGCTCTAACGCCGTTTATTTTTTTTGCGCTGTATTTGGGAGGAAGTTGTTTTTGTTTTCCTAAAAAAGAGTTTAAAACCTCTTTTATTTTTTCTTCGTCAATTTTTTCTACGCTTTTAATCGTTTCTATTTTTTCTATATCAAGACTCGGAGAATAAGCTCCCAACATCAATGTTGCTATGTAAGTTTTCGGAGTTTTGTCTAAAAATCTGAAAAGTTTGGTGTATTGACCGCTTGCAATAATCAAATTTCCGCAAGCAAATGGGTCAAGGGTACCGGAAAATCCCATTTTTTTAATTCCGTATTTTTTCTTTAGAGTGTTTAAAAATTTGTTTGAACTTATAAACATCGGCTTTCTCGCTACAAAAAGCCTGTTTTGACAATCCTGCATCTATTCCCTTTTTTGTTTTTGTATATCTTTATCTGTCACAATTTTTCGAATTCACAATATCACAATTTCACCACATATCTTCCTCATCTTTTTCCCATCTCTACCTCTTTTTCACCATTCCACCATATTTATCCTAAAATTAACCACCCTCAACAAAAGAGCAAATTTCGACCACTACAAAAAAGCTAAAAAGCCCGGACCGCTTCGCGCTTGTGTGCTTTTTTTAACGCTTTTTTTTCATTGAAATTTACAATTGTTTCGAGTTGCTTAATTTTACAATTTCACAAACTCACAATTTCACTAATTCACTAATTCACCCCTTTCCTTCACACTTTCTCCACAAAATCGCTAAGTATCTCTCTAACACTTCCTCCGAAATCTATTTTTAGTTTTGTTTTATTTCCGGCTTTGTTGATACCAAGTACTCTTCCCGTTCCGAAAACTTTGTGTTTGACAAGAGAACCTGTTTTTATTGCGCTTGATTCTTTAAGCTCCACTCTTTCGCCTTTTATCAATCCGGCTTCAGTTAAAAATCTGCTTTTGTTAACGGGACTTCTTTTCCCGTGAATATATCTGCTCTCGACATATGAAAGAGTCAAATCTTTTCTCGCTCTTGTGATAGCTACATAAGCAAGGCGTCTTTCTTCTTCGATATCGGCGTCGTTTAGAGGGAAAAACCCTTCTTCCATTCCGATAACGAAAAGATGATCGAATTCAAGACCTTTGCTTGCGTGAATCGTCATAACGTTTATCATATCCATAGTGATTTTATCTTGGTCCGTTTCTAATGAAAGCTCGTTTAGAAATTCTCTGATATTCAAATCGCTTCTTTCTCTCATCATTCCGTAAAACTCTTCGATATTTCTTGCTTTGTCTTCATCTTTGTAGCTTTTTGATAGTTCGAATATCTCTTCTAAATTTTCAGGCAGTTCGTCCAATGACATTTTGCTTAATAGTTCAAGAGTATTTACGAAATCTTTTAATGTTTTTGCAGCTTTTTTGCTAATAATTGAGAGGTCGTTTTCTTTTATGTATTCGATAAAACTTTTATCTCCTTTTGCTTCTTCTATTTTTGCGATAGTCGCTTTTCCTATTCCTCTTCTGGGTTTATTTACGACTCTTTTAAAAGAGTAATCGTCGTGAGGATTAACAAGAAGTCTTAAATAGCTAATTAAGTCTTTTATCTCTTCTCTTTCGTAGAATTTCATACCGCCGACGAGCTTGTAAGGTATGCCGTAATTTCTAAGTCCGTCTTCAATAGAGCGGGAAAGGGCGTTTATTCTGTAAAGTACTGCGATTTCTTTCGGGTCTACTCCTTGGTTTATCAAATCTCTGATTTTTTTGGCTATCATTTCCGCTTCGGCGATTTCGTTGTAGTTTCTCAAAATTTCTATATCTTTTCCGTCGCCTCTTGCGGAGATTAATTTTTTGCCGTATCTGTTTTTGTTGAAACTTATCAGGTTGTTTGCGGCGTTGAGTATTTGATTTGTCGAGCGGTAGTTGATTTCAAGTTTTATCACTTTTGCATTGAAGTCTTTTTCGAAATCGAGTATGTTTTTGTGGTTTGCGCCTCTAAAGCCGTATATCGATTGGTCATCGTCACCTACGACGCAGATGTTGTTGTGATTTTTACATAATCTTTTTAAAAGCAGTAATTGAATTTCGTTGGTATCTTGATATTCATCGACCATAATGTATTGGTATTTGTCGCTTATCTCATCCGCCAAGTCGTCATTTTCGTTTAAAATTTTGTATGTTAGCAACAAAAGGTCGTCAAAATCTACGAGATTGTTTTCAAGCAGGTAGTTTTGGTATTTTTCGTAAATATGAGCCAAATTTTTATATACGCTATCCGTTGCTAAAGCGTAAACTTCATCAGGAGTTAAAAACGAATTTTTATATTTGCTAATCTCTTTTGAGATAAAATTAGGAGGCAAGTCGCTTGAGATTTGTTTTATTATTTTTCTTTGGTCGTCGCTGTCGATGATTACGAAATTGTTGTCTCTATTTATAAGATGAATGTATAGTTTTAAAAACATAAGACCGAATTTGTGAAACGTCGATAGTAAAGGAGGGTGAGGGATGTTTTGCCCTTCGAGCAGACTAAGAGCCCTCTCTCTCATTTCGTTTGCCGCTTTGTTGGTGAAAGTGAGTGTCAAGGTGTTTGCCGGGTCTATTCCTAACGATAAAAGATAAGCGAGTCTTGTCGTAATAGTTTTTGTTTTACCGCTTCCGGCTCCTGCTAAAATCAAAAGAGCGCCGTCGATATGAGTTGCGGCTTCTTTTTGGACATCATTTAATTCGTCTAAAAACTTCATACTACCTTCTTTTTATTTTAATTATAACAAAAAAAATTTTGCAAAAAGTTATAAGTTTTAGTTATAATTACTATAAAAAATATTTGAGGGTGAAAATGGTTATAAAGTATTTAGATAAAATATATACTTTTTTGGTGATTAATAAAGAAGCTTCGTTTTCAAAAGCGAGTAAAATTTTGGGGATTTCTCAGCCTGCCGTTACTCAGCAGATAAGAATTTTGGAAAATTTTTTGGGAGTTACGCTTTTTGAACGTAAAAAAAACGGAGTTATTCTCACAAAAGACGGGCAAAATTTTTTGACTATTGCAAAAGAGTTTGAAAAATTTTTAGAGGATTTCGAAAATAAAATAGACAAATTCAAAAACTTGGATTCTCCGTTTTTAATAGGAGCTTCTCCGACTGTAGGTAATTACAATTTGCCTGAATGTATAAAATATTATAAAACCCTCATTAATAAAGAAATCAATCTTATTATCAAAAGCAACGACGCTTTGTTCGAAGATGTTGCAAATTCGGCGATTGATATGGCTTTCGTAACCAAAAAGAAAAAAAACGGACTTAATTACGTAGAGTGGATAGAAGACGAGCTTGTGGTCTTTTCCAATAAGCCGCTTCCGTCTACTATAGAGCTTGAAGATTTGAAAAATTATAAAATGATTTGTCGTGAGCCGAACTCTTCTACAAGAGAATTCATTAAAAACGTTTTTGAAGCGCAAGAATTCGAGTGTGATACTTTAAATATTATAAGTTTGGTGCATAATTCGACAGCTTTAAAATATACGGTTATGAATGCAAATGACCAAGTCGTTTCTATAATTTCTAAAATGGTAATCAAAGAAGAGCTTAGAGATAAAAAACTTTTTGCCGCAAAAATTAAAGGAATGAATCTAAAAAGAAAAACGTATGTCGTTTATAAAGAAAAAACGAAAGATATCGAAGCTATTTTGAATTTTATTAAATCTTAATCCAAAAGCTTCTTATTTCGAGGATTGAGAGCAAAAGGGTTTTTCGGTTTTTCTTCTTTAGGTTTTGGAATACTTGCCGAAACGTTTATAAAAAGAGGCGTGTCGTTTTGAGAGATTTGAAGTATGGTCTCAATCGGCACGCTTACTACACTTCCGAAATTCTCTTCCCCGAATCCCGCTTCGAATACCAACTTTTCACCTTCGAAATGAGCGGTTGAGAGAGTGTAATTGGCTAGAGAAAAAATAATTACGTCTTTAAATTGGCTTGAGATGTGTTTTGGAAGAGAAGGGTTAAAGTCGATATCTCTGTAAGCGCAGAGGATATCGAATTCTTCTTGTTTTTGCAAAAGAAAACTTAATATCTCTTTTGCGTGTTTTTCTTTTAAGTTTCTAAATTCCAAATCTTCAAATATCATCGCATAATCCTTTGAATTCGCTTAGCATTTCTCTAATAACGGCAATACCTTTTTCCCAGAAGTTTTCATTTTCGATATCTAAGCCGAAAAGCTCTTTTAGTTGTTTTTTAGGAGGTATGCTTCCGCCTTGTTTTAGGAACTCTATATATTTTTCTTCGAAGTTTTCAAAGCCTTCTTTATATAGTTTATAAAGCGTGAATACTAAAAGCTGCGCGTAAGCGTAAGAGTAACAATAAAACGGAGAGTGTATGAAATGAGGAATATAACTCCACCAAATTTTGTAGTTTTCGGTCAAAATTACGCTGTCTTTAAACATTTTTTGATTTTCTTCCATCCATATTTTATTGTAATCTTCAGGTTTTAGCTCGTCGAATTTATGAACTTTTCTCTCAAAATTGGTAAATACTATTTGTCTGAATACGGTAGCGAATACGTCTTCTAATTTTGCCGCGTATGTTTCTATGAGCTCTTTTTTATCAAGTGAGCTTTTAATCTCTTCAAACAGAAGCATTTCCGCAAAAATACTTGCGGTCTCGGCTGTGGTTAGGGGAGTGTCTTGGTTTAGGTATCCTACTTCTCTTGCAAGGTATTGATGTATTGCGTGACCTAATTCGTGAGCTAACGTAAATACGTCTCTTCTTTGGTTGGTGTAGTTTAAAAGTACGTAAGGGTGGGCTTTTGGTGTTGCGGAGTGAGAAAACGCTCCTCCTCTTTTTCCTTCTTTAGGATATACGTCTATCCATTTTTCATCAAAAGCTTTTTTAGCGATTTCATAAAACGTATTTGAAAAATTTTTAAATGCGTTTAATACTAACTCTTTTGCTTCTTCAAACGAAATTTCAGGAGTTTTATCCGTAAGTTTTATAGGTGCGTATCTGTCGTAGTCGAAGAGTTTGTCGTATCCTAAGAGTCTTTTTTTGATTTCGTAATAATCAGCTACTATAGTTGTGTTTTCGTTTACGCTATTTGCAAGCGCATCAACACTTTTTTTGCTGACTCTGTTTGATAAATGGCGAGGGTCTTCAGGGGAGTCGTAACCTCTGATTTCAATATGGTCTATTTTCCAATCTTTTTTTACTTGATTGTAAATGTAAGCCAAAAGTTCTTGATGAGGTTTTAGTCCTAAAGTTAGGCTGACCTGCGCTTTTTTTCTTACGTTTCTATCCGGTGAATAGAGTTTGCTTAAAATCTCTTCTTCGCTATATTTTTTACCTTCGAAGAAAAATCTGAGTCTGCTGAGAGTTTCGTCAAAAAGTCTTGAAAAAGCGCTTGAGCTTGTCAAATCTTTTTTCATTAAGATTTTTTCTTCTTTTTCGCTTAGTCTGTAAGGCGCTTCTTCTTGAAGATGAATCAAGTAGTATTTGTAAACTCCTGCGTTGTCGATAAATCTTTGTTGTTTATCGATAGGTAAATAGATAAATTCAAGTTCGAACCAAACGAGGTGTTCTTCCGCTTTTGTAGCGAGTTCTTGGAATTTTCCTAAGAAGTTTCCTTTTGTAGAATCCGTTGCGAAAACTAAGTATATATAAGTTAATGCTCTTCCAATATTTTCCCAAATTTCTTCGAATTCTTTCAATACGTTTAAAAACTCTTCGGGAGTTAGGGTGTAGAGTCTGTTTTTGTATTTTTTTTCAAATTCTATAGCCTTAAATTCCGCTTGTTTTAAAAACTCTTCGGCTTCGCTAATAGAGCTGAAAAGCGGTGTTAAATCCCAATTCATTATTATCCTTTTTTATTTTATTATATCATATTCGTCTATTTCAAAAAAGCCCAAAATAGCGTTAATCATGGCTATTTTTTTTAAATATTTCAAATCGCTTTTTTTTATAATCTCTTCTTTTAAAAGCCCTTTTTTTAAAAGTTCTTCTCTTTTTGTTCCTTTTAGCAGTGGGAATTTAGGAGTAATCCATTCGTTTCCCGTAAAAAATGCGAGATTCGATATCGTAGTATCGGTAACCAATTCGTTTTTTATAAGAATAAGTTCGTCGAATTTTGGGTATCTTTTTTTTAAGGTTTCGAAATTTTTTCTATTTTTTTTCTTTAAAAAATAATCAAAATCGATCTGAACGACTTTAAAAGTTTTAAATTCTCTTTTTTGAATCTTGAAAAGCTCCAAATCTCTTATTCCTTTTTGGTTATAAGTAACTCTAAGTCTGATTGATTCGTTGTATGGAAATTTATCTTTAATCGATTCCCATTCTTGTATATCGAATTTCCATTTTAGGTATTCGCAGCTTCTTTTGACTCTGTCGATGTGCAGCTCGAAATTTTGAATGTTACGATTCGTAACAAGCATCGTTTCAATTAAATCCATTTTTCCTCCACTGATTAAAATTTATACAATTTTTAAGTTTTGTTTTATCTTAGCTTAGTTATAATTATTGCAAATTTAAAAAAGGAGAGCAAATGACTGCAAAAGAATTTCTTGAACAATGTAGAGAAAACGAAATCGAATTTATTGACTTCAGATTTACTGATATTAAAGGGGTATGGCATCACGTAACTTACGATATCGATGCAATTGACGAAGAAGTGCTTGAAAACGGACTTCCGTTTGATGGTAGCTCAATTCCTGCGTGGCAACCAATTAACGAATCAGATATGGTATTAAAACCTGATTTTGAAATCGGTACTCACTTTATAGACCCTTTCACAGCCGACCCAACAATGGTAGTTTTCTGTGACGTTTACAATACTGACGGAACTCCGTATGAAAAATGTCCAAGAAGCATCGCAAAAAGAACACTTCAATATATGGCTGAGCAAGGAATCGGTGACGTTGCTTACTTCGGACCTGAAAATGAATTTTTCGTATTCGAAAACGTAGTAATCAGAGATGAAATCAACTCTCAATGTTATGAAGTTGATACAATTGAAGGTGCATGGAACGATTATATTGCCGAATTCGGTGATGAGCTTAACATCGGACACAGACCAAGAACAAAAGGTGGATATTCCCCGGTACCTCCTGTTGATAGCATGATGGACTTAAGAGCTGAAATGGTAAAAGTTCTTAAAGAAGTAGGTCTTCAAACATTCGTAGTTCACCACGAAGTTGCACAAGGTCAAGGTGAAATCGGTGTTAAATTCGGAACTCTTGTAGAAGCTGCTGATAACGTACAAAAATTAAAATACGTTGTAAAAATGGTAGCTCATCTAAACGGAAAAACAGCTACGTTTATGCCAAAACCTCTATATGGTGATAACGGAAACGGAATGCATACTCACCAATCTATCTGGAAAGACGGAAGAAATATGTTCTATGATCCAAACGGATATGCAAACTTAAGCAAAGTTGCTCTTCAATATATCGCTGGTGTATTTGAAAACGCTAACGCAGTTGCTGCGTTTACAAACGCAAGTATGAACTCTTACAAAAGACTTCAACCTGGATTTGAAGCTCCGAATATCTTAGCTTACAGCGCTAAAAACAGAAGTGCAAGCTGTAGAATTCCTTGGGGTGCAGGTGAAAAATCAGTAAGAACTGAATTCAGATTCCCTGATAGTACGGCTAATCCTTATTTAGCATTCAGTGTAATGCTTCTTGCTGGTCTATGGGGTATTAAAAACAACGCTGAAATTTACGAAGCTGCAAGAGAACCTCTAAACGAAGACCTATTCGAATTAACTCTTGATGAAATTAAAGAAAGAGGAATTAGAACTCTTCCGGCTACTCTAAGAGAAGCTATTTACGCTGTAGAAGACGAGCTTGCAAAAGAAGACAGCTTCTTAAAAGTTACTTTAAAAGACGGAAGTAGAGTATTTACTGACAACTTCCTAAAAACATACATCGATTATAAATACGAAACAGAAATTATTCCTGTTGAGGGAAGACCGCATCCATACGAATTTATTACAAGCTACTCTTGCTAATTTCTTTCTTTCCCTCTTTTTTTGTTATAATCCCTCTAAAAAGGCGGGGTGTTGAATATTCTTATTGTTGAAGATAACGCAATGTATTCTAAAATTTTGATTAATTATTTGAGTAAAAAGATACTTTTCGCTTCATTTTCCACGATTTCTTCCTTTAAAGAATTAAAAAATAATTACGATTACGATTTGTTTATTGTGGATTTCAATCTTCCGGATGCAAGCGGTGAGCAGATAAATTTTTTGCTTGAAAAAAATAAAAGCGTAATCATTATTTCGGCGAGTGATAGTAGTGAAATAAAAGAAAAATTTAATGATAAAATTGTTGATTTTTTGAAAAAAGACGACTCTTCGACTATCGAATATCTCTCTCGTCTTATTAAAAGACTTCAAAAGAATAAAAATATCAATGTTTTACTTATAGAAGACTCAAAAGCTATGAGAAATTTTCAGGCGAATATTTTAAAAAGAATTAATATAAACGTTATAACCGCAAGTGACGGAGAAGAAGGACTTGAAAAACTAAAGCAAAACGATATAGATTTGCTTATTACGGATATAAATTTGCCGAAAACTGACGGTATCGAAGTAATTAAAAGAGTGAGAAAAGAGAAATCTATCGAAGAGTTTCCTATTTTAGCCGTCTCTTCAAATCATGACAATACCTCCTCAAGAGCGTTAAAAAAAGGTGCGAACGATTTTATAACCAAACCTTTTGAAAAAGAGGAATTTATCGTTAGGGTCAATAATCTTCTTGAAATGTTCGAATCGATTAAAAAATACAAAAAAGAAGTAATGACCGACCCTTTAACGGGAGCTTACAATAGACTATATCTTCAAACGAAACTTGATGGTCTTTTCAAAATATATGAAACAAAAAGCATTGCAATGCTTGATATCGACTTTTTCAAACAGATAAACGACACTTACGGGCATCAATGCGGTGATGAAGTTCTTCAAACGTTTGTAAAAGTTATAAAAAATACGATTAGAAGAGGGGATATTACGATTAGGTACGGCGGTGAAGAATTTTTGATTTTTATGCCTAATGTAAATAAAAAAGAAGCTTTAATAGTGGTAACAAAAATAAGAATAGCACTAAAAGATTACGATTTTACATTTTCCGCAGGAATTGCGGATGAGGGTGAGACGCTTGCTGAAATGATAAAAATTGCCGATGAGAGACTTTATAAAGCTAAAGAAAGCGGAAGAAATAGGGTGATTATCCAATAATCAAATCGGAATATAGACTTTATTTATCAGCTCTTCATACTCTTTTTTTATGTTACTATCGATAGTAATTCCCCCACCGCTTTTGTAAATAAAGTCGTCATTTTTTTCAACGTATCTTATGATTACTGCGCTATCTAAGAATGTTTTTTCATCAGTTATGCCGAAAATTCCGGTATAAAAACCTCTGTCGTAATTTTCGACTCTTTTTATTATTTCAACCGTCTTTTTTTTAGGCGTACCCGTAACTGAGCCTGCCGGAAGCATTTTTAAAATAAGCTCAAGCCAATTTTCATGCCAATTTTTAGGAAGAGTCGCTTCTATTTCACTGCTAACTTGCAGTAATTCCTTATCTCCGGCTTTAATTTTATCTATGAATCTAAATTTATTTACTTTTACTTCTCTTGCAATTATTCCCAAATCGTTTCTTAATAAATCCACAACCATCGTATGTTCGGCCATTTCTTTTTCATTGTTTAAAATTAAAGTTTTCGCTTCAGGAATAGAAGCGTCAATCGTACCTTTCATAGGGTAGGTGTATATTTTGTCATTTTGTATTTTTACGAACCTCTCGGGTGAGAAACAGACGAATTTGTCTTTGAATAAGAGTTTGAATTTCGCTTTTGAGTGATTGTAGATATCAAGCAAAGTATAATTGGTTTTTATTTTTGTAGGGAATGTTAAATTTAAAAGATAGGTGTTTCCTTTTTCTATTTCTCTTATTACTTCGCTAAAAGCTTTTTGATATCTCTCAAAAGAAATAGGCTCTTTTTTTAAAATAAGCTTTTTTTTAGGAGTTTTCGGTGCGCTAAGAGTTAAAGCGGGAAAAGAAAAATAGATATCCTTTAATTTCGAGATATCTTCGATAAAAATGTTTCCGTTAAAATCTATTAAAAAAAACTTCATTACCCGATTAGATATTTTAAGATTCCGGCTCTAACGGCCACGCCGTTTTTTACTTGCGTTAAAACAAGACATCTTTCATCTTCCAAAACTTCATCCGCAATGTCTATGTTTCTGTGGACCGGCCCCGGGTGCATTATGATAATATCTTTATCTTTTATAAGGTCTTTTGTTATTTTGAAGTTAGTTGCATAATCGTTTAGAGAAGCGAAAGTTGCGTTTGCGTGTCTTTCCGTTTGAGTTCTTAGACTTATTACAGCGTCGGCTTGGTCGATGGCTTCTTTTAGGTTGTGGGTTGTCGGCAAGTGGGTTTTTGGTAAAAACTGAGGAGGACCTACGAGAATTACTTTTGCTCCGAATCTTGTGAAAAGCTCTATGTCGCTGTTTGCTACTCTGCTGTTTCTTATATCTCCTACTATCGCTATAGTTTTGTCTTCCAAACTTCCCCATTTTTGAAGAAGTGTGAATAAATCAAGAAGTCCTTGAGTCGGGTGTTGGTGTGCTCCGTCTCCTGCGTTTATGATAGAACAATTGACGTATTTCGATAATATTTTAGGAACTCCCGCGCGGTTATGACGTACTACAATCGCATCAGGACCCATAGCGTCAAGATTTGCGGCGGTATCAAAAAGAGTTTCTCCTTTTGCAGTAGAGCTTCTTGCTACGTCAAGATTAACTACGTCGGCTGAGAGTCTAAGAGCGGCTATTTCAAAAGAGCTTCTCGTTCTTGTAGAGTTTTCAAAAAAGATATTAATAATAAGCTTACCTTTTAAATCATCTCTTTTTTTCTCGTCAAGATACTCTTTTGCATATGAGAAGATTCGTAATATCTCCTCTTTGCTTAAATCTTTAGTATGGGTTAAATGTTTTGACATTTAAGTCCTTTTTTGTATAATTTTACTAAATATAATAAAAAAGGAGAAGAAATGAGCTTTGGAATTATTATCGCATCAGGGTTTATAACAACATTTGCATTTATCGCATTAGTATATTACTATATGGTAAAAGCGGCTTAATTTTTAAGTTTTAGATAAACTCTTAGAGGCGGTTCGTACCCCTCTATCGTTTTTGTCTGCTCTTTATTTAAGAAACTATCCAAACTTTCACCTTCAATCCATTCCGTTTTACGTTGTTCGTTTGTTGTGGTATATCTTTTGCCTATAAATTCAATATCGCTGAATTTCGCTCTTTCGCACCAATTGTAAAGAGTTTTTAGAGTAGGGATAAAATAGACGTTTTTCATTTTTGCGTATCTCATCGGAGAGAGTGCTACTTCTTCGTTTCCTTCTATCATTAACGTATCAAGAATTACTTCACCGCCTCTATTTAAGCCGGCTTTTAGCTCTTTTAGCATATCAATCGGGTCTTTTCTATGGTACAAAACTCCCATACAAAATATAACGTCGAATTTTTTTTCGTAATACGGCACATGTTCTACACCTAAAAGCTTATATTCGATATCGCTTTTTAAGAATTTATTTATAAAATCGAATTGAAGATTAAAAAGGGCGCTCGGGTCGAATCCCGTAATGCTTTTAGGATTCATCTCAAGCATTCTGAACATATAATATCCATTGTTACATCCGACATCCAAAACGTCTTTGTTTTCGAGGTCTAAAAAAGGTATAAGAGTATTCCATTTTATATAGCTTCTCCATTCGCTGTCTATAAAAAGGTCGTTTATTTTAAAAGGACCTTTTCTCCAAGGTTTTAACATTTTTGCAATTTTTTCTATTTGAGGCATTAAAGATTCTTGAGTTTTTATTTCTATTGCGTCTTTTATGCTAAAAGAAGCCTCTTTTACTTCCAATTTATCAAGTTCTTCCTTAATAGGAGCTATATTTTTCCACGAAAACCATTTTTGGCGTTCTTTTAATATTTCATTTATATTCATTTCATTCCTTAATTACATTGTAGGCATAAAGGCGGTTTTCTTTTTTTGTGAAATTTTATGTCTTCTTTGCATTTTTTATAATACACCCCGTACATATCGTAATTTTCTTCACATTGAGGGTAATATTTAAAAGAAATTCCTTGTTTGCTTACACAACCTATAAAAAAAAGTGGTATTATAACTAATAGGTATTTCACTCTCAAACCTTTTTTAAAATTATATCAAAGGAAAATCATGAGAGAAGTAATTGAAATCTTCAAAAGAATAACGAAAATTCCTCATTGTAGCGGGAACACCGAAGAGCTTAAGAATTTTATAATCGATTTTGCTAAAAATTACGGATACCGGTGCGAGGTGGATAGTGCCGGGAATATTTTGGCAAAGAAAAATACTCCGATTTTAGCTCTTCAATCTCATTACGATATGGTTTGTGTAGGAAAAGCGCCTGATATTGAGATAATAGAAGAAGACGGATGGTTAAGGGCAAAAGATTCTTCTTTGGGTGCGGATAACGGAATGGGTGTTGCTATGATGCTTTATTTTATGAAAAAATATGACAATTTGGAGCTTTTATTTACAAACGACGAAGAGATTGGATTGATTGGAGCATTTAATTTGGACCTTTTAATAGAGTCTCCTTATTTGCTTAATCTCGATAGCGAAGATGAAAATATCTATATCGGCTGTGCCGGGGGAGTTGACGGAAAAATAGCATATCCTATAAAAAAGGTGAAAAAAAGAGGTTTTTTTGCCGAAATGGAAATAAAAGGACTTCCTGGGGGTCATAGTGGAGTGGATATTCATAAAAATATTCCCAATGCAATAAAAGAACTTGCCGAAAGAATAGAAATTGTGAGCGAATTTGTTGGAGGAGAGAGAAGAAACTCTATTGCGGCAAACGCAAGAGCAAAAGTTTTTTATGAAAACGATTACGCGGATGAGGTGGAAGTGTTTAACGAAGGGTATATAAACTTCATAAACTCTTTACCTCATGGAGTGCTTGAATATGATTTTGAATTTGACGTAGTTAGCAAATCTATAAATCTTGCGATTATCAATAACGATGAAATTATCCTGTCTCTAAGAGCAAATTCAAACGAAAAACTTCAAGAAGTAAAAGATTACCTGAAATTAAAAGCTCCGAATGTAGAGTTTGAGGGTGAATATCCCGCTTGGAAACCTGAAATTACAAAATTGGCGGAAATATTAAGAGAGCTTATGAATACGAGATATAAAGTAATACACGCCGGACTTGAGTGTGCGGTTTTGAAAGATAAGTTTCCGAATGTTTCTATGGCTTCAATCGGTCCGATAATCGAAAATCCTCATTCCGTTAATGAAAGAGTGAAAATCGAAAGTGTTGAGAAAATTGTTAGCGTCGTTGAAAATTTGATTGAAAGGTTAAACAATGGCTGAAAAATTATTTCACGGGGTTATTCATTTTAAGACTGAAGATTTCGAAAAAAACAAAGAGTTTTTTCAAGGGTTAAAAGAAGGTCAAAAACCTCATACTTTTTATGTTGGGTGTAGTGATAGCAGGATAGTTCCGAATCTTATAACCAAAACGCTTCCGGGTGAGCTTTTTGTAGTGAGAAACATCGCAAATATTATTCCTCCTTACGATTTAAATGACGGAACTTATAAATGTACGGCTTCGATACTCGAATATGCCGTTAAATACCTCGAAGTTGATAATATTCTTGTGTGCGGTCATAGCAACTGCGGGGGATTAAAAGCACTCTTTTATCCGCCTGAAAAGCTTGAAAAACTGCCTCTTGTTAAAAAGTGGCTCGAGTTAATAGATGATGTAAAAGAGTCGGTAATTCATATTGAAGATGAAAAATTAAGAGAGTGGGAAGTTGAGCAACTAAACGTAGTAAAACAGCTTGATAATTTGCTTACATATCCATTTGTAAAAGAGAGGGTCGATAGCGGAAAATTAAAACTTATCGGGTGGTATTATATTATCGAAACGGGTGATGTTTATAATTACAATTTTGAAAAAGAAGAATTTGAGCTTATTACAAAGGAGACGGAGTTTTAAATTATTTTCGTAAATATCGGAATCCAAATAAAACTCAAAAGAATTCCAAGACTCATTACACTTATTAATATCTCTTCTTTTAGTTTTGCTTGAAGTCCGTAAATAACCGCTAAAGCCATGCTTGGCATGGCACTTGCTATTATCGCTATTTTAAGTGCGGAATTGATTCCCAAAAAATATTTTACAATTAAAAAAACAATAGTAGGAATAAGAAACATTTTTAAAAAATTTACCAAAAATGCGATTTTTATATTTTTAAAAAGCTTTTTAAATTCAAATCTCATGCCTATTGTTAAAATGGCAAGGAAAATTAAAGAGTCCGCCACTATTTTTAAAAAATCTACATTTAATTTTAAAGGCTTTAGTATTAAAGCAAATAAAAAAGCGTCAAAAGTCGGCGTTTTTAATAGTTTTTTGATGAAATTCAGCTCTTTTTTATCGTTTTTAGGAGATGTAAGAGAGATGATTATGCTTCCAAAAATTAGAAAAAAAAGAAAATTTGTCTGACCGTAAAATATAATATAAACTAAAAATTTTGAAGGATATAGGGCTTTTATGATAGGTATTCCGACAAAAGAAGAACTTCCGAATGAAGTTACGAGCATTAACGCGCCGGTTGAAGGTTTGTCTAATTTTAAAATCAGAGAAATCATAAGAGAAATCATTATTCCAAGCGATATACTAAGAAGCGTAATAGCGGAAATAATAAGAAGTTTTGGGGTTATTTCTAATTTTGTGATGTAATAAAAAATAAAAATAGGCATAACGATATTGGTGATTATTTCGATTATCTCTTTTGAGTAGTCACCTTTTATTTTTTTAAAGATATATCCTAATAAAAAGACGAATAAAAGACTTGCCATTTATTTGTTCTTTTTAAAATAGTTCGCAATCCCTTTTGCAATTCCTTTTGCAAGTCTTTTTTGATAGTCGCTGTTAAAAAGTCTTTTCGCTTCTATAGGGTTGGTTAGATATCCGGTTTCTATAAGAATAGCCGGCATTTGAGTACCCACAAGTACCCAAAACGGAGCCGGTCTGACTCCTCCGTCTTTAACACCTGAATACTTCGCTCTTAAACTTCTAAGCATTCCGTTTTGAATGTCGATAGCAAGTTTATTCGAATCTATTATTCTATCTCGATTAAGGAAATTGAGAATAACTCTTTGGTCTAAATAATTTAACCCTTTTATCTCTTTATTTTCAAGTCTTGCGACTTGAATCGCTCTTTCGTTTCTAGTCGGAGATAAAAAGTACGTTTCTATTCCATGAGGTGATTTTAAGTGTTTAGGAGCGATATTACAATGAATCGATACAAAAAGATCGGCGTGTTTTTCATTTGCGAAATGAGTTCTTTTTTTAAGAGGAATAAAAACGTCTCTTGAGCGGGTCATATAGACTTTGTATCCCTCTTTTTGAAGGTAGTATTTTAGATATTTTGCAATTTTCAGTACTGCTATTTTTTCATATCTGTTGCCAAGTCCGACTCCGCCTACATCTCTTCCGCCGTGTCCGGGGTCTATTACTATGATTTTTCTTTTTACTTTTTTAGGTTTTGTAGGTAAGAATAGTTTCGGTTTTGATTTTGAGTTTTCGGGGTTTAGATATGTTAGAAGAAGTTTGTTTTTTACTTCGTATTTGAATTTAAAAGGTTTGTTTGAAGAATAGACTATTCTTACGGTGTTTTTGTTGAATTGTGCTATTCTGAGTAATATATTTCCTATTTTCTTTTTATAAAATTTAGGAGTGATGGCGTCTTTTATGTCTATTACTTTTTTGTAAACGTTTTTTCTTTTTATAGTAAAAGTTTTTATGTTTGTATCGGGAATAGTGATTCTTAGGGGGTTTATGGAATGAATTTTTATATATTTCGAATAGATTGTTTTTTTTGTTTCTTTTTTGTTTGAAGAATTTGATTGTTTTGTTTTTTTTGTTTTTTGAGGATATTTTTTTAAAAGTTTATTTAGTTTCGTTTGGTATTCTCTGATATCGAAATTTAGGTATTTCCCGCACTGAATTATCTCTTTTAGTGCTTTTATTTCTTTTTGTTTATCTCCGTCAAGCAGGCTTTCGATATAGCGTTGTTGGTTTGTATAGTAGTCTTTGTATGCGGCATTATACGATGACGTATCACAAGCAAATAAAAAAACGAAAAAGAAAAGAAATATTACTTTTCTCATTCTCCGATTAACTCTTTTATAAGTTCTTCTACATGCATTAATCTGTCGGCTTTATAAGCGTACGCACCGCTAAAGTATAGTCCTAAATCTTTGTTTCCTTCGTATGCGTCCGCGAGTCTGTCTGCGATACAATATCCGACTTTTCTTGCTTCTTCACCTCTGTTACAAGGCTGTACGCAGTTTGAGATACATTTGATAATAGGACCTTCTCTTTTTTCAACTTTTTCTATTAGCGGAGTTCTTATTCCTCTTGCCGGATATCCTACCGGTGATTTCATAAGGATGATATCTTCTTTTTTTGCGTTTAAAAGAGTTTGTTTAAATTCATCACTTGCGTCACATTCATAAGTCAGTGCGAATCTCGTACCCATTTGTACGCCTTGGGCTCCAAGAGATAGGAATTTTAAGATATCTTCTCTATTCCAAATACCTCCTGCTGCGATAACCGGGATGTTTTTATCCCACTTATCTACTTCTTCTCTTACTTTCGGGATTAAATTTTCAAGCTGATTTTCTTCTTTGAAGCAATCTTCGTATTTAAAACCTTGATGTCCTCCGCTTAGAGGTCCCTCGACAATTACCGCATCAGGTAATCTTTTGTATCTTTTTTCCCATCTTTTTGCAATAACTTTAAACGCTCTATCGGTAGAAACGATAGGCACGAGCGCCACATCAGGGAAATCTTTTGTAAATTCCGGCATATCCGTAGGAAGCCCGGCACCTGTAATAATAATATCGGCTCCCGCTTCACAAGCGTCTCTAACAACTCTTCCATAGTCGTTGATAGCGTATAAAATATTTACTCCAAGAGGCGCATCACCGCAGATTTTTCTTGCGTTTTCAAATATTTTGAATAATGCATCTTTATTATAAAAGTCTTTTTCGCTAAGAGGTCTGCCTTCAACTAACTTTTTAGCGTATTTTTTGTTTTCGTAATATCCCGTACCAACCGCACTAATAACTCCTAAACCTCCGTGTTTGCTAACATTCCCGGCAAGTCTGTCCCAGCTTATTCCAAGCCCCATACCACCTTGTATGATAGGGTGTTTTATCGTATGTTTTCCTATTTTTAACGGATTCATTATTTAACCTTTACTTTTGCAAACTTTCTTTTTCCTATTTGTAGTATATACTCTTTTCCTGATTCCAACATTAAGTTTTGATCGCTTATTTTTTCTTGGTTTACTCTGACCGCTCCGCCTTTGATATGACGTCTCGCTTCGCTTTTTGAGTTTGCTAATTTCGTAGTTACAAGAGCGTCTACTACGTTCATCGGTTCAATTTCAAACTCTTGTATATCGTCCGGAATTTGTCCTTGTTTATGCACTTTATCGAAATGTTCTTTTGCTTTTAATCCGGCACCTTTTCCGTGGAATCTATCTACAATTTCGATTGCAAGCATCTCTTTTGCTATTTTAGGGTTCATTCCATCTTTTACTTTTTGTTTCAATTCTTCTATTTCTTTTAGAGATTTTTCACTCAAAAGCTCATACCAATCCCACATAAGTTCATCGGAAATAGATAATACTTTTGCAAAAATAGTATTCGGATCTTCCGTTATACCGATATAGTTTCCAAGAGATTTACTCATTTTATTTACGCCGTCAAGTCCCACAAGAAGCGGCATCATAATTACGCTTTGTTCTTTTCCTACGTTATATACTTTTTGGAGGTGTCTTCCCATTAAAAGGTTAAATTTTTGGTCAGTTCCTCCTATTTCGATATCGCTTTTTAACGCTACGCTATCATAACCTTGAAGTAGAGGATAGATAAATTCGCTGATTGCTATAGGAGTTTGGCTTTTGAATCTTTTTTCAAAATCGTCTCTTTCAAGCATTCTTGCAACCGTATAAGTTGTCGTAAGCTCTACGATTCCGGCAGCTCCGAGTTCGTTTAGCCATTTTGAGTTGAAAACCACATCGGTTAAATCTTTATCGAGAATTTTAAATACCTGTTCTTTATATGTTTTTGCGTTTTCTTGAACTTCCTCAGGGGTTAGCATTTTACGAGTTGCGCTTTTTCCCGTAGGGTCTCCTATTTGAGCCGTAAAATCACCGATTAAAAATTGCACTCTCGCTCCGTATTTTTGGAAAGTTTTTAATTTTTGAAGTAGTACGGTGTGACCTAAATGCAAATCTGGAGCAGTTGGGTCAAAGCCCGCTTTTATAGTAAATCTCTCACCTGTATGTAAATATTTATTTACTAATTTTTCTATCTCTTCAAGGCCGATAATTTCGCTTGTTCCTCTTTGAATTTCGGCCATCGCTTCACTTAGGTTAGGGTGTTTTGGTAGTTCTTTAACCATTATATGCATCCTTTATTGGTATGAATTCTATAACTCTATACTCTTTTGAGATTTTGTTTTTAATCAAATCTCTTTTTTTATCGTCAAACTCTATTTCGAGTTTGCAGTTGTTTGATTCTTTTCCTAAAGAAATCGAGTGGATGAAAATATCAAGACGCGTTAAAAAGTTTATGAATTTAGATAGTTCACCTTTTCTATTCGGCAACGAAACTACTAAAAAGTATCTGTTTTGGTCATTTTTAACCCACTCGACGAAAACTGCTTTTTGGATTTTGTTTTCGGCATTATTACAAAATCTGTGATGAATTTCAACTTCTTTTTTGTCAAGAAGCCCTACTATTTTGTCTCCGAATTTAGGATGACAGCAATAATGAAAACTTATATCCTGAATCGGCTTGTTGCTTAAAATTTTTATGTTTCCGAAAACATACTCTTTTAATTTTATGTTTTTGAAATATAAAAGGTTTCTTTTTTTAATAGTTTGATAGATTTTTTTGACGACTTCTTTTAAGAAATTTTTATCATCGACTATTTTAGGTACGCTTTCGCATAAATTATTTGCTTTGATAAGCGCTCTTATTTTGAATTTATCCAAATCGAAAATCGTACTTAAAATCGCAATTGCCACTTTTCTGTCTATTTCTAATTCTTTTTGGCGGCAAAGTCTTTTTTGTTCGTATTTGGCTTTGCTGGTTTTTAGGGCGTTTATCCAACTACATCTCGGAATACTTTTATCTCCCGTGACGATTCTTACGATATCTCCGGTTTTTAATTGATGAAGTAACGATACTTTTTCTTTATTTACATACGCTTCTACGGCTTTATTTCCTACGTCGGTATGAATCGCATATGCAAAATCAAGCGCCGTAGCTCCTCTTGGGAGAGTGAAGGTATCGAATTTAGGAGAATATACGACGATATCTTCGCTAAATAGGTCGTTTTTGGCAAGTTCGTAGAAATCTTCGACATCTTCTTCGTATTTCATATCTTTTAGCCACTCCAAATTCGGAAGGGCTGTGTTTAGTTTGTATTTCCAATGCGCGGCAATACCGAACTCTGCGTTTTTATCCATATCTTCGGTTCTTATTTGTACTTCTATAATCGAGTTTCCGTCATAAACCGTGGTGTGTATTGTTTGGTATCCGTTTTCTTTAGGAATTGCAATATAGTCTTTAAATCTACTGATTAACGGTCTGAAATTCAAATGCACAAGCCCCAAAGTTTCATAACATTCGATAGGTTTTTTTACTATTATTCTAACCGCTAAAAGGTCCAAAACCTCTTGAATCGAAATACCTTTTCTTTGCATTTTGAGGTATGTCGAATAGTAATGTTTTATTCTGCTTTTTATTTCGAATTCGTTTTCTTTAAAGCCGTTTTTTAATAGCAGTTTTTCGATTTTTTGAATGAATTCGTTAAGTCTTAATTGAAACTCTTCTTTGTGTTTTTTTATATAGTCGTCTATTTTTTTGTATTCTTCGGGAAGAAGATATTTAAAAGCCAAATCTTCAAGTATGTTTTTGATAGTGGCAATCCCGAGTCTATGGGCTATCGGGGTGTAAACCACAAGAGTTTCTTCCGCTATTCTTTTTTGTTTATGAGGAGGTAGTGCGTCAAGCGTCATCATATTATGAAGTCTGTCGCAAAGCTTGATTACGAGTACTCTTATGTCGTTGATTGACGCTAAAAGCATTTTTCTAAACGTCATTGCCGATTTTGCAAGCTTTTCGTTTGATGTGGAAGGTGCAAGTGAAGAGCCTCTTATTTCGACTATTTTTGTTAAACCTTCTACTAAATTAGCCACTTCGCTTCCGAATTCGTCTTTGATGTACCAGATTGTATATTCGGTATCTTCTACGACGTCGTGTAAAATCGCCGCGATTATTACATCTTCGCTGTCGTTGAAATAACTCGTAATCGTCGCTACTAAAATCGGATGAATTACATAATCTTCGCCACTTTTTCTTTTTTGACCTGAGTGAGCTTTTATTGCAAAATCGAGGGCTTTTCTGATTTTTGGAGTATCTACGCGAGATAAAAGAAGCTTTTTAGCTTCTTCGGTTGTTTTTATGTTTTGAATTCGTTGTAAAAGTTGTTCGAAATCTTTTTTCAAGATTCTTTAACCTTAATCAAACCTTCCGCGATTTCAAGTGTTGCGATTTCAGTTAATTGCATATTTTTTTTAGGTAAATCTATAAGAGGTTTCGCTCCGTTTAGAAGTTCGTTTACTCTTTTTGCAACGGCTTGGGCTAAAAGATATCTGTCATAATCAACTCTCTCAAGCGCTTTTGCGTTTACTTGTTCAATTCTCATTTACTTCTCCTTTACGATTGAGTATTTTGCATCAGGGTCTTTTTTTAGGATTTTTAGTAAATTTCCTTTTTTAAACATATTACATACGATAATCGGCAGTTTGTTTTCTCTTGCAAGAGCTATAGCCGTATCGTCCATTACTTTGATGTTTTCTTTTAGAGCTTCGTCGTATGAAATCTCTTTTAAAAGTTTTGCGTCTTCGTATTTTGCAGGGTCTTTGTCGTAAATTCCGTCAACTTTGGTAGCTTTTATAATTGCGCTTGCGCCTATTTCGCTGGCTCTAAGCACACCCGCCGTATCCGTAGTAAAAAACGGATTTCCGGTACCGGCTGCGAAAATTACGACTCTTCCTTTTTCGAGGTGTCTTATCGCACGTCTTACGATAAAATTTTCGGCAATTTCTTCCATTTTTATTGCGCTTTGAACTCTAACGGGAACATTCTCGTTTTCCAATGCTTCTTGCATTGCTACGGCGTTGATTACCGTTGCGAGCATTCCCATATAATCACCGCTTGTTCTTCTGATGATTCCGTCTTTTGCAGCGCTTACGCCTCTGATGAAGTTACCTCCTCCGATAACCACCGCCACTTCATATCCGGCATCGATAACCGATTTTATTTCGTCGGCAAGATATTTTAAAACCTGAGTGTCAATCCCGAATCCGTTTTCACCCGCGAGTGCTTCACCTGAAAATTTTATTAAAATCCTATTCTCTTTTCTTTTCATAAAGACGCCTTTTTAAAATGGTATTTTACCAAAATTTGCAAAAACTATCTAAGAGAAATCACTTTTAAAGGATTGATCGGTTTTTCTTTGTAAGTTACTTCAAATTCCAAAGTATCGGTAACTCTTGCGATTATTTGTCCTCTTTTTACGTATTTTCCTTTTTTTATAAGCGGAGAGATTTTATCGAGGTTTGCGTAAATACTGAAAATATCCCCTCTATGTTTAATAACAATAATTTTTTTATCGTTATTTTCGCCTATATATACGACTTTGCCTGGCATAATGGCCCTGACAACCGCATTTTTTTGATAAGGTTTTATCGTAATTGAATCGTTATAAATTCTGATTTTATATACCGGGTCGATATAACTTCCGAATTTTTTAATAACCCTACCTTTTAGAGGAGGAATCGTTTTTTGGCCTCTATATACTGCCGTTTTTACTTTATAATTCGGCTGATAATTATTTTTTCTTTTTTTGATAATTTTTAACTGAGCCAATCTGTTTTGGAGGTTCTTTTGTTTTCTTATAAGCGCTTCGAGTCGTTTTTTATAAAGAAGTTTTTGTCTGTTTAGGGCTTGAATCTCTTTTTTTCTGGCTTTTAACAGGCTTAGCAGTTTTTCTTTTTTTGATTTTAGTTCTTGTTGTTTTTTGATTATCTGGTCTATTTTTTTGTTAATCGAAGAGATGTTTTGGTTTATCGTTTTGCTCTGTTTTACTATTTTGGCGATTTTTTGCGCGTTTGCTTCTAAGATTTTTTTTGAAATTTCGTTATATATCAAATCGTTTACGTTATCGACTTCTTGTGTGTCGAGATAGTAGTTTGTAGATAAAAAGTCGATTATTTCGTTTTTTATTCTATTTTCTTTTTCGACATAACCTTTTTTTAAGTCGTTTAGCTCTCCTAAGACTTTGTTTGCGTCTTTTAGTGTTTCTTGGAGTTTTGCTATTTCTTTGTTTAAAGAGTTGATTTTGGAGTTTAAAGAGTTTATGCTTTGTTGTTTTTTTCTTATTTCTCGAGCCAATTTATCAAGTTTGTCGTTCATTTTGGAGATAATGATTTGTGTTTTTTTTATCTCTTTTTTCGTAGTCGTAACACTTGCTCCGAAAACCAAAACCGCTAAAAATATTACAATCCACCTCATTTTTTAGCAACCACCACCAATATTGACGAAATTAACGATATAGCCATCGCTATAACGAATAAAATACCGAACTCTTTTAGATAATCGATATTGAAACTTATATTCAGTTCGTTGATAACCATATTGAAAAAGTAGCTGTTTGAAACAAAATAGATTAAAACGTATGTAATTATCAACGCGAAAATAGAATTTAAAAACGCAATTTTAAATAACGCAGCTCCTCTAAACCAAACCGGCGCTCCGAAAAGCTCCATAATATACATTCTTTCGTTGTGTAGAAGTTTCCAAACTTCAAGCTGTTTTACGATTAATAAAAATCCTAAAATTCCTATTATCACCATAAAAGTTTTCGTTATGATATTTAAAAGCATTAAAAGATTGTAAATTTTGGTTTGTGAAGAAGAGTGGGTCAGTACTCTTTTAACGTATGCTTTTTCTTTTAGTCTCTCTTCTAAATGTTTAAGCTCTTTTGGAGACGGCAGTCGTTTTAGTTTTAGCTTGTAAAAATATGGAAGTTGTACTTTGGTGAAGTCTATGTTTTTAAACTTTTTTTGAAGTGTTTTTAGTTGTTTTGTAGTATCTATCGGGATTGTCTTTTCTACAACCGGAATATTTACGCTATCTATTTTTGAAGTGGAAACGATAACGATAGAGTAGTTATCGACGATATTTTTTTGATATAGATGCATTATCTCAGAAAAAACCCTGAATAAAAATATACTGAAAAGTATCGAAATTAGCGCTAAAATTAACGTAATATGACTTTTAAGAGAGTTCATAAACTTCACCTTTTTCAATATGTAACTGTCTGTATTCCCGGCTGAAATCTTGAGGCATAGAGTGTGAAGCCACCAAAATAGTAATCCCGCTGTCGTTTGCCAACTTAAACAAATCCATAACAAGCGATGCCGAATACTCGTCAAGCCCGGAAATCGGTTCGTCCGCTAAAATCATTATGGGTCTGTGGATAATCGCTCTTGCGATTGCCGCTCTTTGCTGCTCACCACCACTAAGCTCCGCCGGATATTTGTCGGCTTTGTGGGATAGTTTTACTTTTTTGAGCTCTTTTAGAGCTAATGCTTCGGCTTCTTGTTTGTCGATGCCTTTTATTAAAAGAGGAAGCATAACGTTTTTTAAGATAGTCCATTCCGGGATAAGTCTGAAATCTTGAAAAACGACTCCTAAATGTCGTCTGAGTGTTGCAAGTTGGGATTTTGAGATTTTACTCATCTCAAATTCGCCTATTCTAAGAGAACCTTTTGGTCTTATCTCTCCGTAAAGAGCTTTTATGATAGATGTCTTCCCGCTTCCCGAAACTCCCGTTAAAAAAACGAAATCCCCGGTGTTTATTTTAAAAGAAGAGGGTTTTATGATTTGTGTGTTGTCGTAAAAAATCGAAAAATTATTCGCATCGACTATTATCGCCATTAAATAACCTTTTTAACTCCAAATGAGCTTCGTAATTTTCTTTTATAGGTGCCGGCATTTTGAAATATTCCGGTTTGTCTTTGTTTAATATGTAGATGTGTTCGGGTCGATTGAAATTTCCGATTGTAGCTCTTATTAGCTCTTTAGTTTCGTCAATTTTAAAAACTTTTTCTATATGTATAACGAAATTATTATAAATTTTTGGCTTAAAATCCAAGTTTTCGAGTCTTTTTTCGAAAGAAAAGTCGAAATTCTCCACAAGCGGCTCTGAAATCGTGAAATTATACATATAAATATCGAAAATATCCTTATTCATTTTTTTCCATCTGTCTTCATATTTGCTTGAGACTACGTAAGGTCTGTTTTTTTTGATTCTTATGTCTATTTCGTCGTAATCCAAAAATAGATTTAAAGAGTAGTTGAAATATTTAGGGCTGTCCGTTCTTAGATGTAAAAAGCCGTCTTTTTTTAGAGTTCTTATACTTTCGTTTATAAAATCTTTATTCATTACTCTTCTGTGAGGTTTTTTATCCCAAGGCACCGGAAAATGAACGTAGATTGCGCTTAGTCTGTTTGATTGGATTTTGCTTAGAATTATTCTTGCGTCGTGATTCAAAACTCTTATGTTTTCTATTTTTTCATGTTCTATTCTTTTTAATACTTGCTCGATTGAAGGTTTGTGAATTTCAATACCTAAAATAATTTTATCCGGGTTTTCTTTAGCGAGATGAATAAGATGCCTACCGCTACCAAATCCCACCTCTACGATATCGATATCACTAAGGTCGCTTGTGATATCAAGAAGATTTTTATTCGGTAGTTTCTCTTTTATGCCTTTTATATTTTCAAAAAGAATATTCGCTTCGTTTAATTTTACAAACTCTTCGTACGCTTTTTTTATATCGCTTATAAGAGGTCTTGTGATTTTGTCGTACTTTACCAAATAACCTTTCTCTTTCGGTAAAACTTTAATTAAGAATTTGGCATTTGGAGTTTTGACTCCTATTAGATTCTCGGCTTTAAATAAAAATTCGACGTCTCCCGATTTTACGGGATAGTCGATATTTTTTATTTTATCGATTACAATATGGGGCATTTATCCTCCTATTTCCACAACCGCCGGTTTTTTTGAAATAAGTCCGTATTTATCTACTTCGTAAATTTCGTATTCGTACTCTTTTTTAGGATTGATAGTGTCGATAAAGCTGTTTTTTGAAGTTACGTATTTTGTCGTTTTGTATTTTAAAAAGCCTTCTTTTTCTTTTTTTATAATCAGATATTTTGCCGCTCTGTTATCAGGTGAAGTAAAAATAAATTCGACTTGGTTTGCCGTAATATTTGTAGAGACGATAGGTTTTGCTGGTGCCGGGAGAGTCATTCCCATAACAACCGGAGATTCGTTAAGTAAAGATTCGGTGCCGTATTTTGATACGGCTGTTACTTTATAAAATCTTTTAACTCCGTCTTTTCCGATATTGTCGATATAGTAAGTATTTTGAGTTTTTGCAAGAAGCGAAAAAGCTCCCTGGGCGGAAGTAGAGTAGTAGATTTTGTATGCTACAGCATTCGGTACCGGCGACCAAGTGATTTTTATTTTTTTAGGTAAATCGACACTTGCTTTTAGGTTCAAAACCACAGGTGGTTTAGGGTATGTAGAAACTACGATAGTTTTTGAAGGATAAGATTTAATCCCGTCAAAACTTATCGCTATGATTCTGTATTTGTAGATTTTTCCGTCTTTTAATCCTCTATCGATAAATTCCACGTTTAGTCTCGGAGATAAGGTACCAATTGTTTCCCATTTTGCTTTTGAGTCGTTGAATCTTTGGATTTTATACTCTTCCACTCTTTCGTTTTGATGAGGTCTGAAAATTATTTTTATCATCCCTTTTTCAAGAGGTTTGCTCTCAACAGGGATTACGGCACTTAAAGGCGGAAGCGTTTTTTGAGACGTTTCTACCGCTAATGAAGGGACTTGGTTTTTATCAAAAGTCGCAATTCTGTATTTGTAAATAGTATTCGGTTTTAGCTTTTTATCTACGTAGATAGATTTGTAAGGGTCGTTTATCGTCGCTATTTGCGTCCATTTTTTAGTTTTTGGTGAATATCTTTGAATATAATATCCGCTCATATTTTTAACAGGGTCCCAAAATAGAGCCATAGCGTTTCTATCAGGATATGCTTTGAAATTTTTCACCGTCGGTAAGTTAGGGTTTGATTTAGGCGCCGGTTTGTTGTTTATCGCACATCCCGTCATAAGTAGCAAAGATATTGCTAAGAGAAGATATTTTTTCATCGTCAATTCCTTGTATTAAAGTTTTGAAATCATCAAACAATGGTGCTATTATACTAAGTTTTTGGCCGTTTGGATGAGTGAGATAGAGCTCTCTTGCGTGTAGCATTACACGCGGGATTTTTTGCTCTTTTTTTCCGTATGTAGTATCTCCCAAGATATAACGACCGAGTTTTGTCAAATGGACTCTTATTTGGTGAGTTCTACCGGTAAAAAGTTTTGCGGCTGTAAGGTTGTCTTGAATCGGTACGAATAAGGTTTTGGCTTCTTTTCCTCCGTTTACTATTGCCATTTTCAGTCTGTTTTTGGGATTTCTGGCAATAGGCGCTTCAACGCATTTTGCTTCTTTTAGAGGTTCGTTTAAAAGCATAAGGTAGTATCGACCCATACTTTTATCTTTTAGTTGATTGCTTAAGAATTCATGGGTTTTGTTGTTTTTGGCTATTACGAGCGCTCCGCTTGTTTCTTTGTCTATTCGATGAACTATTCCGAATCTCTCGTCTCCCGCGATTGTCGAGAGGCTGTAGCCTTTTTGTTTCAGCCAATCCACAAGTGTTGCTTCTTTATAGCTCGGAGCCGGGTGTACGACGACTCCAGGGGGTTTGTTTATTATCAGCAAATCTTCGTCTTCATACAATATAGGTATGTCGAAATCGGCTTTTTTGCTCTCTTTTTCTTCGGTTTTAGGAAATGTTATTTCTATAATATCGCCTTGTTTTAACTTTACTCCACCTTTTTTTATAGGTTTTGAATTTACTTTTACAAGCCCTTTTTTTATAAGTTGTTCTATTTGGTTTCTGTTTTCGTTAAGCTCTTTTGATAAAAATTTATCGACTCTTTCGTTTGTCGTGGCGATTATTTCTTTTTTTATATTTGCTCCTTTTTTTATAAAATTATACCATTCTTGCAATTTGGCCGCAGCTTGACAAAAAAATATAAATTCATTAAAATCGCATTAAAACTTCACATACCCCAAAATTCTACGAAGGACTATTTGTATGGAAAATCAAGAAAAAAATAGTGTTACGACTCAAGAAGAGTCAAAAAAGCAAAGAACTCATATTCCGGTTGAGGGCTATACTATCGAAGAACTTCGTCAAATGACGACTGACGAACTTATAGAAATAGCAAAAAAATTGGGTGTTGAAAACCCTCAAGAGTATAAACGTCAAGACTTGATGTTTGAAATTTTAAAAGCTCAGGTACAGCAAGGCGGATATCTATTATTTACCGGTATTTTGGAAATTATGCCCGACGGTTACGGATTTTTAAGAAGTATCGGTGGAAACTTCGAAAACTCGGTAAACGACGTATATGTTTCTCAAACTCAAATCAGAAGATTCGCTCTTAGAACGGGTGATATCGTAACAGGACAGGTAAGACCTCCGAAAGACCAAGAAAAATATTACGCTCTTTTGAAAATAGAAGCGGTGAATTATCTTCCGCCTGAAGAAGCGAAAAAAAGACCGCTTTTTGATAACTTAACTCCTCTATATCCGCAAGAAAAACTAAAATTAGAATACGACCCTACAAAATTAACCGGAAGAGTGCTCGACTTATTCGCACCAATCGGTAAAGGTCAAAGGGGACTTATCGTAGCGCCTCCAAGAAGCGGTAAGACGGTATTTTTAAAAGAGATAGCTCACGGAATTACAAAAAATCATCCTGAAGTGGAACTTATGGTACTTTTGGTGGATGAAAGACCGGAAGAAGTTACCGATATGCAAAGAAGTGTAAAGGGTGAAGTATTCAGCTCGACTTTTGATAAACCGGCTCAAAACCACGTAAGAGTTGCCGAACTTGTTATTGAAAAAGCAAAAAGAATGGTAGAAATGGGTAAAGACGTCGTAATTCTTCTTGATTCCATTACAAGACTTGCAAGAGCGTACAATACCGTAACTCCTGCAAGCGGAAAAGTCCTAAGCGGTGGGGTTGACGCAAACGCATTACATAAACCGAAAAGATTTTTCGGTGCCGCAAGAAATATAGAAGAGGGCGGAAGTTTAACTATTATCGCAACGGCGTTAATTGAGACCGGGTCTAAAATGGACGAAGTGATTTTCGAAGAATTCAAAGGTACCGGAAATATGGAAGCGGTACTTAGCAGAAGAATCGCCGATAGAAGAATTTATCCGGCAATCGACCTTTTAAAATCAGGTACAAGAAAAGAAGAGTTGCTTCTAAACCCTGAAGAGCTTGCAAAAGTATGGGCGATTAGAAATATTATAAGCGAAATGGACGAAATCGAAGCTCTTAAACTTCTATATTCGAAAATGCTAAAAACCAAAAATAATCAGGAATTTTTAAGTATTATCAACGAGTAACAAATTGAAGTGCGGTGTTTTTGACAGCGGAATAGGCGGGCTTAGCGTTGCAAGAGAGATTTTAAACGCTAAGCTTTTTGATGAAATTATCTATTTCGGAGATACCGCAAGAGTGCCTTACGGCAACAAAAACGAATCTACAATTATTCGCTACTCTCTTGAAGCTTTGGAATTTTTAAAAAACTTCGATATTGATTTTTTGATTGTAGCTTGCAATTCAGCAAGTTCGGTTGCTATTGAAGAATTAAAAAAAGAAGCCTCTTTTCCGGTAATAGGTGTTATAGAAGCCGGAGTAAAAGCGATAGAAAACGAAAAAAAAGATGCAAATATTCTCCTAACCGGTACAAAAAGAACTATCAACTCTCAAAAATACCAGCATCTATTAAAACAAAAAGGCTTTAAAAAAATAATTCCAAAAGCTACACCTCTATTCGTACCGCTTGTGGAAGAGGGAATTGTTGAGGGAAAAATCGTGGATGAGGTGTTTGATTTATATTTTCACGATATAAAAAAAGATGAAATAGATTTGATTATTTTAGGATGTACTCACTATCCTTTTTTGGAAAAATCTTTTAAAAAACACTTCAAAAACGCAAAACTTATTCATTCGGGTCAAGCTATAGTAAAAATGTTAAAAAACGATTTTTCTCTTAAAGAGAAAAAAGAGTCGAAAATCAAACTTTTTGCAAGTGATAATCCGGAAGAATTAAGAAGTAGAGCAAAAGAGTGGCTTAATTCTTCTCAAGTTTAAAATACTGCGGTTTTACTACTATTTCTTGCATAACGAGATGTTTTGGAGAATTGATAATATCTTTTACGATTTTTGCGATGTCTTGGGGTTTTAAGTGAGCCATTTCTTCGGATGAAGGCTTAAAAAACGTATTGTTATGGAAATTTGTTAGCGTTAAATCGGGAATGATATTGCAAACTTTTACCCCCGATTTTCTTACCTCTTCAAATAGTGAATTCCCGAAGTGTCTAAGTGCTGCTTTTGTAGCTGCGTAAACAACACCCATTTTTGCCGGATGAATTGCGGATGTCGATGAGATGTTGATTATAAATCCTCTATTTTTTTTGATCTCTTTTAGGTGGTTTTTCGTAAGAATCATAGGTGAGAGAAAATTTACGTTTATCATCTCTTCTATTTTTTCTATTTTAATATCCTCAAATTGCCCGAAATATCCGACGCCGGCATTGTGAATAATTCCTATTACGTCGTTGAATTTCAGATTTTTTATTTCACCGGGATTTGCAAGGTTTAGTGAGTGTTTGCAATTTCTGCATATTTCTATTATTTCGTAGTTTTTCAGCTCCTCTTTTATCGCCGCACCGATTCCGCTGCTTGCACCTGTGAGTATTATTTTCATAAAAGTCCTTTTATGTATTCAATTATCTTTTTTTCGTCTTCGTATCTCGCCTCGCCTTTTTCTATTTTATAAGGATACCAAGTTACTTCGCTGAGGTGAATTTTTCTTAGACGTTTTAAAAAGTCTTTATTCATTCTAAAAGCCCCGATTTCTATATTTATTTTGCTTAAATCGATTTCGTTTTTTAGGTATTTTATAAAATTTTTATATATTGTTTTATAGTTGTCGGTTTTGATTACGGGGTCTATTGCTATTTCTACATTGTAGCCTTTTTGGATTGCGATTTTTAACGATTCGACTCTTTTTTCAAGGGGAGGCGCTTTTAATTCGAATCTGTTTATCTCTTTTGGTGATAGAGAAAAACCTAAAAGGAAATTTTTAGGAGGATTGTCGGGAAGTCTTTTAGCGTTTGCCGATTTAGTTCTGCTTTCGATTAATAAATCTTCTCTTTTTCTTGCAAGTTCTATCCATTTTTTATGAAAAGGATATATTCCCTCAAATGCCAAAAGGTCGGTTTCGTAGCTTATTGGAATATAGGCGTTTTTTAGTTTTTCGGCTTCATTTATAAAATCGTCTTCGTTTACGAAAATCACCGGATATCCGCAAGGATACATACCTCCAATATAACAGTATTGGCAATTATAGATACATCCTAATATTTGAGTCGAATAATAAAAATTATCATATCCTCTATTGTTACAAAATTTACTTCCCTTGTAAAAGGAAATATTTTCTTTTACGGCTAAAATTATCCTATTTTGGGATTTTTGAAAATTGAAATTTTGATGTGTACGGTTAAAAACGTCTTTATAGTGGGAAATTTCTATTATTTTCGGTTTGAATTTGCCGATTATATAGTTGGTTAGAGGATATTTTAGAGCCTTTTTTTCTATATAACAAAGCATAATTTTTGGCCTTTTTTGTAGAAAGTTTATCATATTGGTGTCAAATTCAAATACTATAATTGTTAAATTGATGTAAAAATGATGTATAATTATAATAAGGCTTAATGCTAAGGGGTTAAAAATGAAAAAATTATTACTGTATATATTATTGATGGTGTTTAGTTTCGCAGCGGAGCATGAGTTTACTTTGACAAAATCTTATAATATTCACGGAAATTATAAGTTTATAGGTAATGCGGTATTAGAAGTAAATACAAATTATAATTATGAAGGTTGGGTACAATCTTTAGACGGAGATTGGGGATATAATGTAAATAACGGTCAAGTAGAATATCTATTGGTAAATAATTGGTGGACATACGTAGGGGATTTGAAAGTAAACAACTTTAATTTTTTAAAATATATAGATGTTGATAATGACAATACTACATATGATTCTTCAAGTTCGGATTTAACTATTCCGGCAGGAAGTAAAATTATATACGCAAGACTTTATTGGACCGGGTTTATTTATGACGATAGTGACGATATTCAAAAAGCAAAAGAAGCAAAAATAAAAATAAACGACGGCGATTATGTAGATGTAAATGTAGACACGCAAGGATTTAGTGATACTGAAGGTTTTGATTACGTAAGTTGGGATAGTCAGTTTATAAGATATATTTCTTATAAAGACGTAACTAATCTTTTTGATAATATGACGTTTGACGGAAATCCTATAAATATCACCGTAGCAAACGTTAATGCGGTACAAGGTTGGCATCGCGGTTTAGGTACTCACGGTGCGTGGAGTTTGGTAGTTGTATATAAAAATGCAAACGAAACGTTTAAAAATATTTCTATATTTACCGGATATAAAAGTGTATTTGATAATACAGTAAATATTAATATCAGCGGTTTTTATACTCCTCCGAGTGGAGATGTAAAATCAAATATTTCAGTGTTTGCTACCGAAGGGGATAAAGGAGTTTTCGGAAACGATTATTTAAAAGTGGCAAACAAAGACGGAAATTTGATAGATGTGACAAACAATACCAGCTATCCGAATGCGAAAGATGATATTTTCGACTCTACAATTACTACGAACGAACAAAGAAATCCTGATATTCAAAACAATATGGGTATTGATATCGATACTTTTCCTATAGGGGTTGACGGAGATACGAATCATCCTCAAATAATCGGAAACTCTCAAACATCAACAACGATTCAAGCATCATCCGGTGGTGATGCCTATATGCTTGATACTATAATTTTCTCTACAGATTTATACGTACCGAAAGTGTGTTATGACAATTTGGAATTTTACGATGAAAACGGAAATCTTTTAAATGCAGGTTCAACCGTTCCGGTAGGTTCAGAAATTATGGTTAGTTTCGATGTTAAAAATATGGATAACGAAATAGCTAAAAACGTTTTTGTAAGAAATGTTTTTGATGATAACGTAACTTCTTATGTCGAAAATTCTACCGATGTGAAAAATATAGGTGCAAGCAGTTTTTTACATTTAGATGATGGAGAAACCATAGATAATTTAGGAGTGTATTATTTTGATGAAAATAAAACGTGGAGTGTAGGTATTTTAGGGGATGATAATAATGCCTTTTTACCTACTACGACTAATCCTAATTACGTAGCAACTATTCATTTTAAAGCAAAAATAGAAAATGAAGGAAATATTACCTATAACTTTTTAACAAATTACATTTATACCATAGGTAATAACGAATATACTTATGATGATATTCTTCCTAAATGTGAAGATTTTGATAACGGATTAAGTTCATATACTCCGGTAGCCGGTAGTTTTAACGTCGTAGAACCTACTTTTACGGGAGATTTTGATCCTTTGGACGTGAATAATACTTTAAATGAAATTCATACGAAAATAGTTTCTAAACCTTTTGATATGAAAGTTATAAAACTTGACAGTACACAAGAGTACTTGGAAAAATTCAAAGGATTGGTAAAAGTAGATATTATAAAAGACCCTACCGATAACGACGAATGTAAAAATAATGAAGCATTATGGACTAATTATATTTTATTTAACAACAGCTCAAGCACGGATATTGATGATATAAATATGTCTCAAGCGGTAAAAAAAGCCAGATTTAGAATTGTGTATTTGACTGATGGAAACGGAAACATAGTAGAGGATACCAATAATGCGTGTTTGGATAAAACTTATAACTGTGTTTGGGGACTTTTAACTCAAATTGCTACAAGCAGATACGGAAACTCTTGTCCTACGGGAGACTTAAAAGACAGTGAATATTGTGACGTTCCTTGTGCGGTAGAGTGTAATTATAGAAGAAATAGAGTGCAAGGCGGAGGTGACGTACCTTCTGAAGAATGCTTAAAATGTATTTTCGGTGCGTATGGTGAAAGTGTTTGTAGTAGGGATGATTTTTCAGTAAGACCTGATAGATTTAAAATCACTCCAAATACTACAGGGAAATTAAAAGCCGGAAAAGTTTATACTTTTACTATTGAAGCTTTAGATGCTGACGGAAATGCGGCTAAAGGTTATGATGAAAAATTAAGTTTGGTAAATAAGTCTCCGTTATTGGAATACAACGATACGAAAGCTTCTTTAGGATGTCAAAGAGGCGTTTTATCTCTTGCGGACATTAATTCGGCTCAATTTACCGATGGGGTAGCTAATGTAAAACTTACATATTCTGAAGTAGGTGATTTGAATATGACGTTAAAAGAACTAAACGGTAATGAATTTGCAAAAGTGGATGAAAAAGACGGTGCTAATCCTAACGGTATATATATTACCGAAGCTCAAAAAACAGTTACATATATTCCTGATCATTTTTCATTGACTACACCTTCATATTTAGACGGAGGTAACGGATTTACTTATATGTCAAATGATTTGAATATGTCTAGTGTGCTTTCTTTTACCGTAAAAGCGGAAAATGCAAATAACGTTTTAACTAAAAACTATAAAAACGGCTGTTATGCTAAAGACCTTAGTGTTACTGTAACGCATTCTACCGTACCAGTAACGGAACAAATAATATACAAAGAAGAAAACGAAACCGGAATTCATAATATTGCCAATACGCAAAATATCGTGTTTACGGCTGTAAAAGAAAAATTTGCCGATGGAATCGGCAATGTTAAAGCTTATATTAATTTTGTAAAAAACTATTCTTCTCCAGAAAATCCGTTTACTATGACCCTTAATCATTTGAATGTATTGGATAGTGACGGGGTTAGCGGAAACAATGTTGTAAATCAAACAGCTAATTTTATTTACGGTAGAATAGTAATTCCTAATATCGCTAGTTATTCAAATGTAATTCATAATACCGTTAAATACGAGTATTATAAAAACGGAAACTGGTATGTAAACGGTAATCATACTAGTAATGCCTTCGGAGATATCAACGTAACCAAATCTATTTTACCTAATGTAAGTGCGTTAGCAGGTACTATTAACGGAGGATATCAAGATTTGAAATACGTAACTTCTCATCCTTTACCGTATAGTGTGAAAGCCCATTATGCCATTTCAAGTTGGCTTTGGTATCATCCAAAAGCTACAATTTATCTTGATCCGAGTGCGACAAATCTCAATTGTTTGACTCATCCGTGTAATAAAATAGACTTTTTAGCGGTAGCTGGAGGATGGGCTGGAATAGGGGATAATAATTCAACATATGCTCCGGAAAACAACAGAACCGTAAAAGCTAAATCAAGTGCGGATGTAAACGCTTCAAAATCTCAAGTAAGAACTATCAACTGGTAGTTCTTATTTTTTTTTATTCTTTATAAAAAATACGTGCCTGTGACTAAACGTAACAGTGAGTTTTTATTTTTTCTTCTTTTTCTTTCTATAAACTTTTTAATATGGATATAATTGTTTAACTTCGGATAAAGGATTAGTATGAAAAAGATAATTATTGTTTTTTTGTTTGTGTTTTTGAGTGCAGGGACATTTAATGTTGTAAATGATGATTTTTCAAAAACAACCGGAAATACGGTTTCCACTAATCCGAAAAGTACCGATAATCTACTTTATACCCAAATCGTTTATAAACCTTTTAAGTTTAAAGTTATTCATTTAGCGGATGATAATCAAACCTTGGAAGATTATAAAGGAGTAGTGATTATTAGCGTAGTCGATTACGATTATAGTCCAAATAATCTGAATGCGGCTCCTGATATTCCTAATACTTTTAGAAAAGTGATTTTCAGAAACAAAAGTGTAGTTGAAGTAGGAAATCCTAAACTTTTTGCAATTCCAATAGGAGTAAAAAGAGCAAAATTCAGGATGAGATATTTAATAAACGTTCATGACGGTCTTGCGTTTAGATGGACTAATGAAGAAGAGTGTAAGAATCAAATAGAAGGTAATCAGGATATTACGTTTTCTTGTATTTGGAAAGTAATGGATGCTGAATACGGGGATGAAGCTCAGCAGTGTTTGAGCAGCGCTCAAAACGGGGAGATAATCCCCAATTGTTTTTGTGCTCAAGAGTGTTCTTATGTAGATAAAATTAATCCTTTAAGCAATAAAAAAAATGAGGTTGCGAATAATCAGTGTTTGGCTTGTTTATTCGGACATTGGGGCAACATAGTGTATAGTAGAGATGATTTTGCGGTAAGACCGTATCAATTTATTATTGACGGAAACGCTACATATTCTAAATTAAGGGCCGGTCAATCTTATATGATAAAAATGAGAGCTGTGGGTTATCCGCTTCCGAATCCTGTACCTGCTGAATTGATTCCACCTTTTACCGGAATGGTAATGGATTCTCATAGAAGAATTCCAGTATGGGATTATAATGAAACTATTACCATAAGAGGTCATTCACCAAGTTTGGAATATAACGACACTAATGCATCAAAAGGATGTAATCCCGGAATTTTAAGTATCGTTAATCCTGTGAGTGCGAAATTTCGCCACGGTGTAGCTTTCGTGCAACTGCAATATAACGAAGTCGGTGATTTGAATATGACCTTAAAAGAGTTCAAAGACGGATATGAGTATGCAAAAATAGATGAAAGTGATAGTGTTAATCCTAACGGAGTACTTATTCAGGAAGGAAGTAAAGTAATTACGTTTATTCCTTTTGCTTTTAGTGTGGTAAATATTAATTTTCAAAACGGTGCTAACGGTTTTACGTATATTTCAAGAGACTTGAATATGTCCGCTAAACTTACTTTTAGAATAAAAGCTTTAAATATGCAAGGTACTGTAACAAAAAATTATAAAGCTAATTGTTATGCGAATAATGTGGATTTAAACATTACCCATAACGTGCCATTGCCTTTGGCTTCTAATTTTATTTATAAAGAAGAAAACTCTTCAATTAAAGAAAAAAATAACAATCTTCCTTTGGATGTAGTATTGATAAAAGATAAATTCATAAACGGTGAAGCTGATGCGAATATTTCTATAAACTTTAAAAAAGATTATCGAAATCCTAATAATCCGTTTAATTTAATATTGTCTACGATAACAGCAATTGATAAAAACGATCCTTTACCGTTATATTGGGTTTTAAGCCCTCAGGTACCGGTAAATAAATCGGTTCAGTATCTCTATGGAAGAATAAATATTCCTAATATTGCGGGATATTCGAGTGTATTGTATAATAATGCATCTTTTGAGTATTATAAAAGCGGAAAATGGTATATAAATAAAAATCATACTAGCGCAATTTATGGGGATATTAATATTTCAAAGACTATAATTCCATATGTTTCAATTTCTTTAGGTACGTTAAACGGCGGTTATCAGGAAATAAAATATCAACCTGTAGGTAAAAACCCTCCTTTTGGGGTAATAGGACATTATTCCATTAATAGTTGGCTTTGGTATCAAATAAAAGCTCAAAATTATCAAGATCCGAGTTCAAGTAATGTTAATTGTAAAACTCATCCGTGCAATAAAATAGACTTTTTAGCCGTAAACGGAGGTTGGGCCGGAATAGGGGATAATAATTCTAAGTATGCTCCTGATAAAAATCAAACCGTGCAAATTACAAATAAAACGGAAAACAATACTTCAAAATCGGTTGTAAAATCTATCAACTGGTAAATCTTTTCTTTTTCTTTTTGTTATAAAAAGTTACACTAAAAAATAAAAAAGCTCAGTTTATTTTAATATCTGACACCAATTTTACATTGGTTTTGTATAATTTTAAAAAGATATTAATCGAAGATTAATTTATCTAAATCGAAAAAGGGTACTCATGAAAAAATTTTTACTATTCATCTTTAGTGTAATTATATCTTCCGCAACTGTTTTTACGGATGATTACAGTGACTTTGGATTAATCAATCCTCAAGAAACAAGAAATATTTACGGAAACTATGCTGTAATCGGAAATACTGTTGAAGGTGTTACTCTTTGTAAAAGTCTTGAAAGTAACGAATCTATTACAATTTGTCCTATTAAAAAAGACGATAATTTTCATTTCTATAATAATAAATATATTGCTAGATACTTAATTACTTCGGATATTGATGACGAAAATATTAGTTTGGAATACGGTTCGGTTGCTTATTTAAAATTGCCCGCAGACGCTAAAAAAATAGTTTGGGCTGCTCTTTTTTGGCAAGGGCATATTAATAATTATTCATATTTATCCAGTAATTATACATCGAATATAAGTTTAGACGACGGATATGATAAATATTATACCAATCAAAGCGATGATCATAAATATATATACGATTATTATTCGGATATCAATCAGACTTATTATAATCTCTCAAACGATTTACCCGAAAATAATATAGATAAAATAAAAGATATGTATGCAAATTTGGTGGGATTGAAGATAGGAAATTATAACTTTAGGATTGTAGAAGCGGATGAACTTTTTTATAAAGGTGATAGCAGATATTTTTGTAAACTTACAAGCGGATGTGAAGATTTTAAAGGTGATGAAGAGAATCATTTAGATGATTTTGAAAAAAGAAACGGTGTAAAATACGGTGCATACGTAGTTTTGGATAGTAATTATTTGGATATGTTAAACTCTCAACTTTCAATAATTAAATCTTCGGGTCTTCCGATACAAATTTCTAATTTGGTTACTTCTCAGGGATTAGATAGTAAACTCGGGAATTACGGGGCATGGAGTTTGGTTGTTATTTATACCGAAGACACTCAAGATCCTAATGCAAAATTAAGAAGCATTAATATTTATAAAGGATTTAAAAATCTCTATTCGAGTATTCCTAATCTTTCGATAACGGTAGATCATTTAGTTTTACCTCATAATGGTGCCGTTGAATCTCAAATGACTGTTTTTTCGGCAGAAGGTGAAAAAAGCAACATAGGAGATTATGTCGATATAAACGATATTAATTTAACGGAAAATGCTCCTGGTTTTGATCCGAATAACGAATTTGACTCGGTATTAAGTGATGATATTTTAAGAATTCCTATGTTAGAGAATAATAACGGAATCGATATTGATAATTTTGATGCAAGTGTGGCAATGACTAAAATTAGAGATGCTAATCCTGATGCTTCGGAGTATAGTGCTACTTTAAACGTGCATACTACGGTTGACGGAATATTTTTGGGAATGATAGCGTTTGCTACAGAACTGTATCAGCCAAGAATTTGTTATTACATTGATACTATAAGAGATGGAGATAAAATTATTTATCAAAACGGCCAATTTATAGATAACGCTCAAATCGACCCGTCAAAAGAATACAATATCACAATATGGTATTCAAATATGAAAAAAGACCCTTTAGATGAAGATATTGCAGATGCTAAAGACGTTAAAATATTTATGAGTACCCATTATTTCGAATATGTTCAAAATACTACATCAATGAAAAATATCGGCTGGAACGATTTTATTCATCAGAGCGATGAACCAAATGATGATTTGTTTACATTTTATGCTGATACTAATTTAAGTAAATATAATATAGGTGACGGTGCGGATGAAAATAACGGAGGTTTATTGCGTGTAGCAAGTAATTTTGATGATAATAATGCAAAAGTTTATGTAAATTTTTTAGGGAAATTTAATGTAGATGAGAATGCTACACAAATTGATTTGGACGGCGTTTTTAATTTTAAAGCTTCATTTGAGACCGATTGGGTTAAAATCGAAGACGATAACGCTCAAGAAATTGTAAAGTGCGTACCATTTAATACCGTTGCTAATGTTTATACTCCTCCGTTTGGAACGTTTAACGCAGTAGAGCCAAATAATTTGCAAACAATACTTAATCAAAACAGTGATCCTGCTGATGAAAACGATCCATTAAATAATTTATATACTAAAATCGTAAATAAACCTTTTACAGTGGATATTATTCATATTTCGGATGACAATACGACTTTAAGCGATTATCACGGGTTTATTATGGTGTCGGTAGTTGATGCCAATGTTACTAATGAAGATGAATTAAATCATAAACAAAGTATATCTCCAACATTTGTCGTTTTTAACGGAAAGTCGGTTGAATTGAGTTTTAATGTTCCGCAAGCTATTAAAAACGCAAGGTTTAGAATTACTTATATTAAAGGTGATAGAGACGGTCTAGCTTTTAGATGGACTACTATGAATGAATGTCAAGCTCAAATAGAAGGTAGTGGCGACATTACTATGAGTTGTATTTGGGAGATGATGGCAGCTAAATACGGACAAGAGGCTGAAAATTGTATGAGAACAGCAAGTGAGGATATTCCAGATTGTTTTTGTGCTAGAGAATGTAGTTATTATAATAAAGCGACCGGTTATGGAGGAAATAATCCAGCTAAACAAAATCAAAGATGTTTAGAGTGTTTATTCGGTCATTTCGGAGAACATGCATATAGTAGAGATAATTTTTCGGTAAGACCTAAGAATTTTCAAATTACAGCTCCGAGTGGAAAATTGAAAGCCGGCGAAAATTACACGTTTACAATTAAAGCTTTAGACAACAACGGAGTTCCAAGTATCGATTATAATGAAACTCTAAATTTATCAAATGTTTCACCTATGCTTGATTATAATGATACGAATGCAAGTAACGGATGTAATCGTGGGGTAATTACTTTTATTACTAATCCTGTAAAATTTATTAACGGTACTGCTAATGTCGTTTTAAAATATAGTGAAGTTGGTGATTTGAATATCAGTGTAAAAGAAGTAAACGGTAGTGAATTTGCAAATGTAGATTCAAATGATAATCTAAATCCTGAAGGAAATTTAATCTCTACAGCAACTATAATAAAAACTTTTATACCTTATAATTTTGCCATTTCAACTATTTCATATAATAACGGAGGAAATGGTTTTACATATATCTCAAGAGATTTGAATATGTCGAGTGTTTTGAGTTTTTCTCTTATTGCAAAAAACAAAGACGGACAAACAACGCAAAATTATAAAAAAGCATGTTATGCCGATAATGTTGAAGTTAATGTATCACATTCGACGGTAACAAATAATTTCAATTTACTTTATAAAGAAGAAAATGAAACGGTCGTTCATGATACTTTAAATACATTACCTATTTCATTTACTGTAATTAAAAATAAATTTAGTAACGGATTAGCTCAAATTAATACGAAAATTAACTTTAAAAAAGATTATTCTTCGCCTGTGAATCCTTTTGTGTTTAATTTAACATCAATTAATGCTCTTGATAGTGATGCGGTTAATGGTAATGTTTTAGTGAATCTTAATGCTAATTTTATTTATGGAAGAATTGTGATTCCTGATATTTCCAGTTATTCTGGTGTTATACATAACAGTGTAAAATACGAGTACTACAAAAACGGAAATTGGGAAGTTAATAATTTCCATAATAGTAGTTTGGAAGGAGATATCAATATTACTAATTCAGTCGTTCCTAATGTTTCATTATCTTTAAGTCCTATTAGTTCCGGATATGAAGATTTGAAATATACTACGTCAAAGCCTCTTCCGTATAGCGTAAGAGGAGAATATGATATTTCAAGTTGGATGTGGTATCATCCTAAAGCGACGACTTATCAAGCTCCAAGCAGTACGAATCATAACTGTTTAACTCATCCATGTAATAAAATAAACTTCTTGATTGTTGCTAGCGGTTGGGCCGGTATTGGAGACAATAACTCTACTTACGCACCTGAAAATAATAGAACTATAAAGGCTCAATCAAGCGCGGACGTTAATGCTTCTAAGTCTCAAGTAAAAGCTATTAACTGGTAAGAGAGTTTAAAAACTCGCTTACCTCTTTTTTGTTTTTTAAAATAGGAATTTTCGGGAAAGGTTTTTGTTTTATTTTGTAATAAACGATTATTTTTTTAAGCTCTTCATATTGTGTTTTTGTCAGTTTCATTTTTTGATTGGCCTTTTCTAAAAATTCTTCTATATCTTTAAAAAAATCGTTTTTTTCATCAAGAAGTTTTTCTATAATAAATAAATGATTTTCGATTAAATCGGGTATGAGTTTTTTATCGGGTTTGATTTTTGGGGTGTCGCTTACTATCTTGTATAAAATAATATTCTCAACACTCAAAAACTTATAACAAGCCTCAAAAAAACCGCTGCTTTCCATATCCGTTAAAGAGTGATATTTTCCAAGTTTTGAGACAGTGAAAATTTCTTTTGAATTTTCTTCAAAAAAGTCCGGGTAATATTCAAATCCGCTATCGGTATCCGTAATTTTATGAATAAAAAAACCTTCGTTAATATCAAATTCATCAGAGCCTGCTATACCTATATTTAATGTTTTTTGAGGAAATTTTTGTAACAAAAGAGCGGTGTTTATTGCCGATTTTATTTTTCCTTGGCCCGTTATTATTAAATTTATGTATTTATTTTGGTATATTCCGTTTCGGGCTTTTAAGTCGTATTTTTTAATAATAGGTTCGGCTTCTATTTTGAGTGCCGTAATAATATTCAGCATTAAAAAACCTTTTTAAAGGAATTATATGAAACTTTTTGAAGAGTTTAAAGAATTGATACTAAGAGGTGAGTATTATGAGGCTCACGAAGTATTGGAAGAGTATTGGCATACGATAAGAAAAACGAATCATCCTTTTAAAAACGCTTATAGAGGTTTTATTAACGCGGCGGTTGCAATGGAGCTCAAAAAACGCGGAAGAGATAACTACAAAAAAGTTTGGGCTACATATGAAAAATACAAATATCTATACGTTCAAAAACCGGAATTTGTAGAGCTTATGGAATTTTTGGATTCTAAGAGGCCTTTTTAAGAGGCCCGTGAGCTAAATGAAAAATTGTTTTAAAAAAGTGTCTGACTAAACTAAGGAGCTTTGAAAATGGTGCCCAGGGACGGAATCGAACCGCCGACACAGGGATTTTCAGTCCCTTGCTCTACCGACTGAGCTACCTGGGCGCGAGTGAAATTATATACAATGTTTCTTAAAGTTTCCTTAATTTATGGTAATTTCGATACGAATTTTTTAAATTCTTCGCCTCTATGCTTATATCCGTTGAATTGGTCAAAACTTGCGCACGCAGGACTAAGAAGTGCTACGCTATTTTGATCGTGAATTTTGTCGATATCATTAACCGCTTTTTCTAAAGTTTTAGGTATTTTGTAATCGATTGAATATTTTTTGGCTAAATTTTCAAAAAGAGTTGTGTTTTCACCTATGATAAACAGCCTGATATCCAAACTTTTCATATATTCGAACAGCTCTTCGAAATTTTGACCTTTATCTACGCCTCCTAATATTAAAAGTATCTTTTTATCTTCGTATCTTTTTAGAGCGTTTAGTGTGGCATCTACGTTTGTGGCTTTGCTGTCATCCACCCATAGTCTATTTTTTTTGTCATTAAATTCTTCCAATTTATGAGGGTCGATTTTGAAATCACTCAAATCCGGTTCTTTGAAAAATAGAATATAAAAAACGACTTTAGCAAGTACTTCATCAAGCAAAAAAGGAGTTTTGAAATTTAGGTTTTTGAAGTTGAATTTGTCAATCAAGTCGTGTTCGTTTTCGTATAATATTTTATAAGCTTTTGTTTCTCTGTCGAATTTTTTAGGCATAATCACCACATCTCTTTCGTTCATTCTTTTAAGAGGGGAAAGTTTTGCATTTACATACTCTTCAAAACTTCCGTGCCATGAAATATGGTCTTCTTTTAGCGGTAATACGACAAAAATATTCGGTTTTGCAAATGTGGTGTAGTGAAGCTGAAAACTACTTACTTCCAAAACCCAAAATTTTTTGTTTATATCGAGTTTTCCAAGAGGAATACCGATGTTTCCGCCTATATCGGAATGCGGCAGAATATGATGAATCATTTCTGTCGTAGTGGTTTTGCCGTTTGTGCCCGTAATCCATATGCTAAAAGGCATTTTCGAATAGTAATAATCGAATTCGCTAATTAAATTTTTAGCCTTTTTAATAAGCTCGTGACTTGGCGGGATTCCCGGAGAGGTTATTTCGAGTTTTGATTTTTCGGGTTTGAAAAGGGAAGAGGGTAGGAGTTTGTTTCCGTATTTATCAAAACTCACTTCTTTAAAGTTATCGTCGAATATATGCCAATTGCCGCTTTTTGCTATCTCTTTTGTCGTAATTCCGTATCCGAAAAGAGATTTCATTGAGCTATCTTTTCAAGAAACTTTCCGATGTCGCTTGTCAATTTTATATTGAAAAACGGCACTCTTTTTCTTTCAAGCGGAATATCTATGAATTTTACGTTTTTGCCGAGTCTTTTTTTAATCTCCTCTTTGTATTCGATAAGTGTGGAAATTTTATCTACCAAAATACCTTTTACGATACTCGCTACATAAATTTTCCCGTCCGCGTATTGTTTTAGTTTGTCTATAGAGATATTTCTGTCTTTTGCAACCGTTTGTAGGAAGTTTTGATATGTAGGCATTAAAAGATGAGATTTTAGGTATTCTTTGTCTTTTTCACTAAATTTTCTAAATAACGATACAGGTTCTTTATATTTTCCGATTGTAAGAGAGTCTTCTTCAACTCCCAATTTATCAGCCAGTTTTTTAATTACGAAGTGAGGCATAATAACACCTATACTTCCAACAACTGCGTTTTTATTGGCAACGATAGGTTTGATTGCGCTGATGATGTAATATCCGCCGCTTGCGGCCATACTCTCTACATAAACGTTTACTTTTTTCTTTTTGTTAACCCATTTTAAAAACGCATTAAATTCGTCACTCGCACTCGGGCTGCCGCCAGGAGTGTTGAAAATCAATAAAAATTCTTTGCAGTTTTTGTCTTTTAGTAACGCTTGCATTCTTTTTGTGAGTTTGTCGATATACGGAACCGTAATGGTTTTATCGATATTTATAACCGCAACGTATGGAGAACGGATAGGTTTTGCAGGGAAAAGAGATTTTTTAAAAAACGAAAAAAGCAGCAATACTTCCGCCAAAATCAATAACACCACTCCGAAAAGCACTATTTTTTCTTTTAAAGCTTTTATTTTAAATATTTTGATTTCGGCTTTTAATTTTTCGTTTTGTGTTTCATAATCGTACATTTTATTCCTTTATCTGATTTTAATGCTTAAAATTGCTATGATATTTGTAATTAAAGCGATTATCCAAAATCTTATCGTAATTTTGTTTTCGCTCCAACCGAGTTCTTCGAAATGGTGATGAATCGGCGCCATAAGAAAAATTCTTTTTCCTCTTGTTTTGTAACTTCCTACTTGAAGTATAACCGAAACCGTTTCCATAATAAATACGAAACCGATGAAAATCAAAAGAATTTCGCTTTTTGCAAAAATAGCGAATAGTCCTATTAACGCTCCCAAGGTCAAACTTCCGCTATCTCCCATAAAAATTTCAGCCGGATTTGCGTTATACCATAAAAATCCTAAAAGCGCTCCCATAAGAGCCATAGAAATTACGACCACTTCTCCGACTCCAAGTTCAAAAGGCAGATATAAATATCTACTAAAAATAGCGTTTCCGCTGAAATATAAAAATATGGAAAGAGTCAAAAACGAAAAGACGCTCGGAATCGTAGCAAGTCCGTCAAGTCCGTCGGTAAGATTAACGGCGTTGCTCATTCCCACAATCACAAAAGCCCAAAATACTACGGCAAAAATTCCCATATCGATAACCGGATATTTATAAAAAGGAATATAAAGACTCGTATCGAATCCGTAAAAATAAAGAGCAAACGCAATTAAAAATGCCAAAATCCATTGGAGGATGAATTTTCTTTTTGCGCTAAGACCTGCTTGGTTGCTTTTTCCTTTGATTTTGCCCCAATCGTCCATTATGCCGATAAGCATAAATCCGAGTGCGCTAAGAAGAGAGATTATCGTAAAAAAATTAAACTTGACCGTTAAAATTATGGCGATAATGGCGCTTGAAATGAAAACGACTCCGCCCATTGTAGGGGTTTTTGATTTTTGTTGATGATTTTCGGGAGCCAAATCGTATATTGGCTGGGTGGCTTTTTCTTTTGCCCAAGTAATGAACTTAGGCATAAGATATAGAGTTAGCAAAAATGCTATAAAAAAGGATATAATTGCTCTAACCGAAATATAGTGGAATAGATTGATTCCGAAGTGCTCGTATAAATAATATAACATCAAAAACCTTTTTTTAGGTAAAATTTTATCAAAACAAAAAGGAGATTAATATGACATTTTCCGGTAAGAATGCATTAATTACTGGTGCAAGCAGGGGAATCGGAGCCGAAATAGCAAGAGTTTTGGCAAAAAACGGAGTAAAAGTTTGGATAAATTACAGAAGTAACGCCGAGCTTGCGGACAAATTAAAAGAAGAAATCGAAAACGAAGGCGGGAGTGCGGCAGTTATCGGTTTTGACGTAGCTGATGAAAAAGCGTTTGTCGAAGCTATAAAAACTATAATCGATAGCGACGGAGAGCTTAGTTATCTTGTAAATAACGCTGGTATTACAAACGACAAACTTGCTATGAGAATGAGTGTGGAAGATTTCAAAAAAGTAATCGACGCAAATCTTACTTCTACATTTATAGGATGTAGAGAGGCACTGAAAGTAATGAGTAAAAAAAGATTCGGAAGCGTTGTAAACGTAGCGAGTGTAGTAGCCGAAAGCGGAAACGTAGGTCAGGCGAATTATGTTGCGAGTAAAGGCGGAGTTATCGCTATGACAAAAACTTTCGCACTTGAAGGTGCGGCGAGAAATATTAGATTTAATACCGTAACTCCGGGATTTATCGATACAGATATGACAAAAAATCTTCCTGAAAAGGTAAAAGAGGAGATTTTAAATAAAATTCCTCTAAAAAGACTTGCAAATCCTGTTGAGGTTGCAAATGCGGTTGCTTTTCTTTTAAGCGACGAAGCAAGTTACATTACGGGAGAAACGCTTAAAGTAAACGGCGGAATGTATATGTAAAATTTGTCTGAGTGAAAATTTTTTGCTAAAATGCTGAAAAATTAAAAAAAAGGAGACCTTATGGCACTATTTGATGAAGTAAAAGAAGTTATCGTTGAGCAATTAAACGTAAGTCCGGAGGAAGTAAAACCGGAAGCTAAATTCGTAGAAGATTTGGGAGCTGACAGCCTTGACGTTGTTGAAATGATTATGGCTCTTGAAGAAAAATTCGAAATCGAAATTCCTGATAGCGAAGCGGAAAAAATCCAAACTGTTCAAGACGTAGTAAATTACATCGAACAACATAAAAAATAATTTTTTTCTGCCTTTTTGGCAGTGTAATATGAAGTGGGTATAGCGGTATCTACTTCATATCACACGAAAGGGATTAAATGAGCAGAATTGTTGTAACTGGTATCGGGATGATTAATGCGGTTGGTCTTAATAAAGATGAAGCTTTTGATAATATTATCGCCGGTAAGACGGGGATTGACAGAATTACTCACTTCGATCCTGAAGGGTTCGGTTCTCAAATCGCTGGAGAAGTAAAAGGATTTGACCCTAAAACTATTATGGATGCGAAAGAGGTAAAAAAAGCTGACAGATTCATTCAACTCGCACTTGCTGCGGCAAAAGAAGCTATGGCCGATAGCGGGCTTGAAGATTATAATGGAGAAAGATTCGGTATCTCTGCGGCAAGCGGTATCGGGGGACTTCCTGTTATCGAAAAAGCAAGCGTAATCGTTGAAACGAGAGGTCCGAGAAGAATTTCTCCTTTCTTTATTCCGAGCGCTCTTGTAAATATGATAGGCGGATTCGTATCTATCGAATACGGACTAAAAGGTCCTAACCTTGCAAGCGTAACTGCTTGTGCGGCCGGAACTCACGCTATCACGGAAGCATATAAAACTCTAAAAGCCGGAATGGCTGATAAAATGATGGTAGTGGCCGGAGAAGCTTGTATTTGTCCTGTGGGAGTTGGCGGATTTGCCGCTATGAAAGCTCTATCTACAAGAAACGACGACCCTAAGCATGCAAGCAGACCGTTTGATGCGAAAAGAGACGGATTCGTTATGGGTGAAGGCGGTGCTTGTTTGATTCTTGAAAAATATGAAGACGCTGTAGCAAGAGGCGCTAAAATTTACGGAGAAATTATCGGTGTGGGTGAGAGCGGAGACGCAAACCACATCACTACTCCGGCTCCTGGAGGAGAAGGTGCTTATAGAGCTATGAAAATGGCTTATGAAATGGCCGGACGTCCGAAAATCGACTATATTAACGCGCACGGAACATCAACAAAATATAACGACCTTTATGAAACAATGGCTATTAAGACGCTTTTCGGAGGAAAAGAAAAATGCCCTCCTGTAAGTTCGACTAAAGGTGCGACGGGGCATTGTTTAGGTGCTGCCGGAACTATCGAAGCGGTTATTACTTTAATGGCTATGAATAAAAACATCTTACCACCGACAATCAATTACGAAGAACCGGATCCGGAATGTGATTTGGATTATGTTCCGAATAAAGCGAGAGAAGCTGAAATCGAAGTTGCTATGAGTAACTCGTTCGGTTTCGGTGGTACAAACGGAGTTGTAATATTTAAAAAAGTAAAATAAAGGTTTATCTTGGCGGTACTTGATTTTGAAAAAAGAATAGAAGAGTTAAAACAGCAAATTGACGTTGCTAAAATCAAAGGCGACAATCACGCTGTTGAGACTTTAGAAAAAGAATTAAAACAAGAAATCACTAAAACTTTTAAAAACCTCACCCCATACCAAAAACTTCTTCTTGCTCGTCATCCCGACAGACCTCACGCAATAGACATAATAGAAAGAATAATGGACGAAAAATATGAACTTCACGGCGATAGAGAATTTAGGGATGATGAAGCTATCGTATGTTTTATAGGTACGATTGAGGGTGAGAAATGCGTAGTTATCGGAGAAGAGAAGGGTAGAAACACAAAAGATAAACTAAAAAGAAACTTCGGTATGCCTCATCCCGAAGGATACAGAAAAGCTCTAAGAGTAGCAAAACTTGCGGAAAAATTCGATTTGCCTATTTTGTTTTTGGTGGATACTCCGGGTGCTTTTCCGGGTATCGGTGCCGAAGAGAGAGGACAAAGCGAAGCAATTGCGAGAAATCTTCTTGAATTATCAAGAATTAAAACCCCTACCGTTTCGGTTGTAATCGGTGAAGGCGGTAGCGGCGGAGCTCTTGCAATCGGTGTGGCGGACAAATTCGCAATGCTTAAATATTCGGTATTTAGCGTTATTTCACCTGAGGGCTGTGCCGCTATTTTGTGGGGTGATAATTCTAAATCCGAAACGGCGACAAAAGCTCTTAAAATTTCCGCCGAAGAGTTAAAAGAGCTCGGATTAATTGACGATATTATCGACGAGCCGCTTGAGGGTGCTCATAGAGATTATGATAAAACGGCGGAAAATATTAAAAAATACTTTTTAGCTCAGATAGAGGAGTTAAAAAATCTTTCAAAAGAAGAACTTCTTCAAAGAAGATTCGAAAAATATTTAAATTACGGTAGCTTTAAGGAGGCTAAAAAATGAAAAAACTTATATTAGGTGCTATGATAGCATCATCGATGCTTATGGCTGAAAACTTTGCGAATGTAAAAATCACAAACGATACTATCGAAGTAAACGCTCAATATAAAGTGGACCCTCAAAACAATATTTTTGCAAGAGGTACTTTTCTTTATAATGACAATGACAATAGAAATAATTTTTATTCAATCGGTGTAAAAGGTGAAGGAAATTTAATCGGAATCGATTTGAATTACGTTAAATTTTCATTGATTATGGATTTCGTACATACAAAAAACAATTCCGCACTTCCTATCGGTATAGGAGTTAATAGTTTTATACCGAATATGCAAATTCCTACTTTTGTTAGAGGAGAATATGAATTCGCTCCTAAAGTGTTAAGTTTTGACGATGCGGACAGATTTAGCAGACTTTATATCGAAGGTGGTGTACAACCTATCGAAAATGCGGAAATTTTCGCAGGATATAGAAATATAAGCTTCAACAGCAACTACGATTCAAGCTTCTACATCGGAGCCGGATTTAACTTCTAATTTTTTTCCTTTTTCTTTTTTATGTTACTTATTTAAAAAATCATACGGATAATTATGCACTTTTTGTTATTGTTTTTATTTAAAAAACTTGACAATAATCGGCTTAATTTGTATAATATCAAAAAACTAAAAAGGAGCGGGAATGCCAAGAGTAGTTGGATTCAAAAAACTTGAAGCCGTATTTAGAAAAGCGGCCGGAGTAGATTTGGACAAATCAAAAGCTGATGAAATTATCGATATCGTAGAGAAAAAATTTCACGATATGTTGCTTGTAGCGGTTGAAAAAGCCGGATACAACGGAAGAGACGTAATTATGGAACCTGATATGCCTGTTACAAAAGGTTTTGAAGAGTCTCTTAGACAATTTAGAGAGCTTGAAGAAGAAGTGGATATTAAAGACGTACTTCAATTCTTAGAACAAATTCCACCGCTAAAATATCCTATTAGCGCGGAACTTGAAGCGAAATTGCCTGAGTATATCGGTGCATTGATGTTGATTATCGCAAGAGTTCTAAAAGAGCTTGGAGCTGAGAGAAAACCATCAAAAGAAGCTATCGAAAAAACAGGAAGAATTTTAGACCTTACTCTTTAATCTTTCCTCTTTCTTTTAAACACTGCTTTTTTAATATTTCAAAACCTCTTTTTTTATTCATACACCCTGCATAACACGCAACTGCTAAATTTTGAGCGAAATCATCTATTTGTGAAGAAGGAAGTTGATTCTTTTTTTGAAGAAAATCTTTAACTAAAAGTTCGTATTTTAAAGCAATTTGATTACAAGCTTTTTTCTGACCTAAAACGTGATATTTTACGGCGTTGGTATTACATTTTTCATAGATTTTAAGAAGTAAACAAAATCCTTTTTCTTCCCCTTTTGCATTAACAAAAAAAAGAAAAAACAAAATCATCAGTTTTTTCATTTTATTCTTTCCAATTCTTTTGCCAAATATTTTGCCGTATAACTTATATCTTTGTATTTTTTGATAATCTCTTCAACGCTTCCCGTGGCGATTACTCTACCGCCGCCACTTCCTCCCTCAGGTCCCATATCGATGATATAATCGGCGTTTTTTATAAAATCGAGATTGTGTTCTATTACTATTACGCTGTTGCCTAAATCTACGAGATGTTGTAATACTTTCATGAGGTTGTCAATATCTTTGAAATGAAGTCCCGTTGTCGGCTCGTCAAGAATATAAAGGGTGTTTCCGGTATCTCTACGGCTTAGCTCTTTTGCAAGCTTGATTCTTTGAGCTTCTCCGCCGCTTAGAGTTACCGCGTTTTGTCCGAGTGTGATATATCCGAGTCCCACGTCTTTTAGGGTTTGGAGTTTTTGTTTGATTTTCGGTATTTTTTCAAAAAACTCATACGCTTCATCCACACTCATTTCCAAAACGTCGGCTATGGACTTGCCTTTGTATTTGATTTCAAGAGTCTGTTCGTTATATCTTTTTCCTCCGCACGCTTCGCACGTTACGAGCACGTCGGGTAAAAAGTGCATTTCGATTTTTATTTGCCCTTCACCTTTACACACTTCACATCTTCCGCCTTTTACGTTAAAGCTAAAACGTCCTGGAGTATAGCCTCTAAGCTGGGCTTCAGGTGTTGAAGCGAAAAGCGCTCTTATATCGTCAAACACTCCCGTATAAGTCGCAGGATTTGAGCGAGGAGTTCTGCCTATCGGGCTTTGGTCGAGATATATCACTTTATCGAGCTGTTTGAGCCCCGTGATTTCTACGCCTTTTACTTTTTGGATTTTGTGCGCGTGGTTGAGGATTTCGCGCGCTACCGGAAGCAGGGTTTGTAAAATAAGGCTACTTTTTCCGCTGCCGCTCACACCCGTGACGCATACCAGGTTTCTTAGAGGAATTTTTACGTTTAGGTTTTTGATGTTGTGGATATTTACGTTTTTGATTTCTATCCACTCTTTTTGAGGGCGGTTTTTTTGATAATTTATATCTTTTTCGTATCTTAGATATTTAGCCGTTTCGGTATCGCTTTTCATAAGCTCTTCAACGTTTCCCGAAAATACGACTTCTCCTCCGTATTTTCCGGCACCAGGACCAATATCTACGATATAATCGGCGTTTAGTATCGTTTCTCTGTCGTGTTCGACTACGATTACGGTGTTTCCTTTGTTTTTAAGGTTTTTGAGGGTGTTTATCAGTTTTAGCGTATCTCTTTCGTGAAGTCCGATACTCGGCTCGTCAAGCACATACATCACACCCGTAAGTCCGCTTCCTATCTGGCTTGCTATTCTGATTCTTTGACTCTCACCTCCGCTTATCGTCCTTGCGTCTCTGTGGAGTGTGAGATATCCAAGCCCAACATCCACTAAGAAAAAGAGTCTTTCGCGGATTTCTTTTAGTATAGGTTCGGCGATTCTTTTTTGCTGATTCGTAAGATGAGAAAAATTACTTTCATCGCTAAAAAATTTATAAGCTTCATCAATTGGCATAGAGATAATTTCGGCGATAGTTTTACCAGCTACTTTTACGGCAAGGCTTTCGGGTTTTAGCCTGAATCCCTTACACGCGGGACACACACTCTCGCTCATAATCTCACTCATATCCTCGTCTTTGTATAAATCAAGAGCTATTTGTCTGAGTCCGGGCCATTTTTTTGATATTTTATGTTTTCCGTAATTAAACTCTATCTCATAAGCCGTGCCGTTTAGGATTATTTTCTTTTGATAATCATCAAGCTCATAAAAGCTTTTATTCATATCCACGCCGATTTCTTGGCAAAGAGCCTTGAAAAATTCCTGATAATATTTTTTATTAAATCCCCAGACAAGCGGAATTGCACCTTTATTTAGGGGTTTGTCTTTTATAACCTTTTCGATATCAAGAGTATAAGTCACTCCAAGCCCGTCACACTTAGGACACGCGCCTTTTGGAGAGTTAAAAGAAAACGCAAGAGGTTCGAGCTCTTCAAAACTCACCTTACAATCAAAACACGCCATATGTTCGCTGTAATGGATAAAATCCTTCTCAAGTCCCAAATCTTTTGCATTTAAAATCTCTATTTCCACCTCTCCGAAACTCTTATTTAGGGCCTTTTCGACCGCTTCTGCGATACGGGATTTGTTTTCTTCTTTTACGATTACTCTATCGATTACGGCTTTTATTGTGTGTTTTTTTGTCTTTTTAAGTTCGATTTCTTCATCAAGCCTTACGATGACGCCGTCGATATAGGCTCTTATTATTCCTTCTTTTCTTAGTTTTTCAAGCAAATCGTGAAATTCGCCTTTTTTCTCTTTGATTAAAGGAGCGTAAATTATTATTTTTGCTCCCTCAGGCAGTTTTAAAACCTCATTGATAATATCCTGAGGAGTCATTTGAGTGATTTCTTTGCCGCAAAGGTGGCAGTGCTGGATTCCAATTCTTGCATAAAGTAGTCTTAGATAATCGTATATTTCCGTAACCGTCCCTACGGTTGAGCGGGGGTTTTTGGAAGTGGTTTTTTGGTCTATTGCGATTGCGGGAGTGAGTCCTTCTATTTTATCGACTTCCGGTTTTCCCGTCTTTTGCAAAAACTGCCTTGCGTATGAGCTTAGAGATTCTATATATCTTCTTTGTCCCTCGGCATATAAAGTATCAAAAGCGAGCGTACTTTTTCCACTTCCCGATAAACCCGTAAAAACTATAAGAGAATTTTTCGGAATTTCTAAATCTATATTTTTTAGATTGTTTTCTCTGGCGCCTATGATTTTGATTTTGTCCAATTTACACTCCTGTTTTTTATGTTTATTAATATTTAAAATGTACAACAGATTAAATAAAGCGAAACAATTGCAAATTTTAACGGAAAAAAGCGTTTAAAAAAGTGCACTTAAAACGAAGTGGTCTGCACTTTTTAGCTTTTTGAAGTGTAAAGAAATTTGCACTCTTGTTGAGTGCATTTAATCTGTTGTAAACTATAAAAAATAAATTTTTGTTAATCGCGAATTATACCATATTTTTAAGGAAAGTTTAAGGATAGAGGTTTATGATTTTGAAAAGGGAAGATATGAAAAATTATTTTTTTAAAGATGAGAAAATATCATATATCGAGATAAGAAAAAGTGAAGATAATAATTTAAGGTATAAGGAACATTTTCATTGTGAATTTTCGATAGGCGCTCTTATTAAGGGAACGACAATTTTGAGTTTTGAAAATAAAAAATATCATTTAAATAAAAATGAACTTGTCGTTTTTAATCCTTTTGAGCTTCATTCTTGTAATCCTTACAAAAAGCAAAAAAGAAGTTATTATATGATGTATGTCGATACTCAATGGCTTTTTAATTTACAAAAAAATATATTTGAAGTTAATGAATTTATTCCAATAAAAAGTGCAATAATAAAGAGTGAAAAGTATTATTCTAAATTTATATTTTTATGTGAAAAAATTATTGATTCTAATGTTTTGTATTTAGAACAAGAAGCTTTGCTTGAAGAGTTTTTTAGTGAAATTTTTATAAATTTTTTAGACAAAAAGAGAAAAAAAGAAACATTTGAAATAGAAAAACTAAAAAAAGCAAAAAAATATATCGAAAAATATTTTTATAAAAACATCACTCTTTTTGAGATATCACAACATTGCGAGCTTAGTCCGTATCATTTCAGTAGAAGTTTTAAAAAAGCTTTCGGTATTTCTCCTCATAAGTTTCTTATGAATATGAGAATTGAAAAAGCCAAAAAATTATTAAAAGAAAAAAATATAGTTGATGTGGCATATGAGGTAGGATTTTACGACCAGAGTCATTTTCATAAAGTATTTAAAAGTTATACGGCAGCCACACCTTTTGAATATAAAAACTATACGCCGAATTTTTGACTTATAAAAAGTCCTGAGAGTATAATAATTATCGATATAAACATGGAAGCGGTAATATTTTCGTTTAATATAAAAACTGCGGCAAGAGTATTGATAATCGGTACAAGATAAATATAATTGCTTGCTTTTGTTTCTATTTTTGAGACGGCTTTTTTCCACATAAAAAAACATAATGCCGTGGCAAAAAACGATAAAAATAAAATATTAAACCACACGTCGACGTTTTGGTATATTTTTATATCGCTAAAATTGAAATGTTTAAAAAATAAAAAAATCATTAAAAACACAATACCCCAAAAAAAGCTTTTTCTTGTAATTAATATCGAATTTGTTTTGGAATTTACTTTTCCTAAAACAAATGAATATGCACCGAAAAACAAAGCTCCTAATATTGCTAATATATCTCCGAGATTCGGTTTTGAAATATGTTTAATTTCCATTATTAATAAACCGATGATTACAAAAATGAAGCCGATTATTGAAAATAAAACTTTTTTAGAGTTTGTTTTTTGAGTTGTGATTTTTAAAATTGTAGTAAAAATCGGGGCTGATGTGACGATTATTCCTACATTGATTGCGGATGTGAGTGATAAGGATATGTTTTCGAGTATATAATATCCGAAAATACCGCTAAAACCTAAAAACACGAAAATAAGCTCTTCTTTTAATGAAAAGAATTTTATTTTTGGGAAGATAATAAAAAATATTATCCATGCTATGACAAATCTATCTAATAAAATTTCTTCGGGGCTTAGATATTTTAGTAAGATTTTCGTCTGTATAAACGTCAGGCTCCAAATGATGATTGTAACAAGTGCGATAAAATGGTATAAAAGATTGTTTTTTCTCATTTTGAAAACTTTTTTATAAAAGTGTAGAAAAATTGAGAGATTAAATCTTGTAAATTTTTGCTCTTATCCCATCTCGATAGACCATATGGCAAAGAAAAAGACCATCATTTCCGTGAGGTAGAGTTTCCATTTCGGTAGGGGTTTATAAAGCTCGCCTTTGATTTCTTGGTATTCGCTGTAAGTTAGGGTTTTAAACATTCGTTTTATGACTATATCGATATAATCGTCTCTGTCGTCGGTTTTTAGTGCTATGAAAATATGTCTGTAGATTAAGAAAAGCTCCATCATAAAAATAATTATCAAAACAATATCGACTATTTTTAAAAGAGCTATTTGGATGATTATGATTTCAAGAATGTAAAAAAGGATTATGTATCCCAAAATAGGGTAGTGGTTTTTTATGTAATAAAGAGCGAATAGTTTATCGGCTGCGGATTTTATGTTGAAACTTTCTAAAATATAAATCCTAAAAGCGATAATAGAGATTATCAAAATCTCCGAAATAAGTTTTAAATCCATCAATTTCCTTGAAAATATAGTTTGTATATCATAGCAAAGAAAATGAATATATACCAAGCAAGAAGAATTTTTTTGTGGATTTTGGTATCTACTTTGTGGTAGAGCTTAACACCGAAATAGGTACCTATCAGACTTGCAATACCGATTGAAAAACCTTCCAAATAGTTAATATGCCCCGCTAAGCTTTGGGATATAAATCCTGAAACCGAAGAGAATACCACAAAAAACAGACTGAGACTGACAGTGGTTTTTAATTTGTATTTTAAAAATCCGACCAATATCGGAGTTATGAGTATGGCTCCTCCTACTCCGACACTTATGGCTATGGCTCCTACGAAAAGACCGATGAAAAAAAGTTTTTTATTGTCTATCGGCGGTTCGTCGTGGGGTTCTTTTACAGTTACGAAAAATCTTATTATCGCAATAAATACGAGAGTTAAGAATATGGCTCCTAAAATGTCTTTTGAAGTATATTTGACTATAAGACCGCTAAGTGCCGCGCCGATTGCGCCTCCTACGGCAAGAGAGAGTCCGTTTTTTATTTTTAAAAGACCTTTTTTGTAGTTGAGGTAACTGCCGTAAATTGAGCTCATCATCATTTGTGTTACGCTTATTCCTACGGCTTCTTTAAACCCGAAACCTAAGAACAAAAGTACGGGAACAAGTATGGTTCCGCCACCAATTCCTAAAAAACCTGAAAAGAATCCGACAAAAATGCCGATAATAATAGCAGTTATCAAAAAAAGTCCTTTTTTGATAAAATTATATCAAAGGAGAATGGATGTTTGACGTTATAAACGAGTCTGCTAAGGAGTTTGCGAGTTCTTTAGGAGCGCAATTAACCGAATGTAATGAAAAAAATTTAAGAGGTTATGTCAGCAAGATTTCGATAAGCGGTGATGAAAATTACGATATATATCTTGTCTTGCCAAAAGATAAACTTGATTTGGTAAGCGAACTTTTTTTCGGAGATACCGAGTATGACGTCGATGACCTCTCAAACGAAATAGCAAATCTTATAATAGGGGCTTCAAAAGTAAAAGCTCTTGATAAAAATATAAAATTCGATATCTCGGTTCCTGAATTTTTGGGAGAATATAAATCGATAGATTACGACAATATGTATTGTTTTAAATTAAACGGGAGAGATTTTTATATCCTCTTGAAGGAGAGATAAATGAAAGAGAACGAAGAGTTTGTCGATATCGAAGATATCGACGAATTGATACCTGATTATTCGAACTTGCTTGATACCGAAGTTGTTTTTGAGAGCGATTTGGGTAGGGTGGAGATGAGCTTAAGAGAGATATTGTCTCTTCAAAGAGGAAGTGTGATCGATTTGAAAAAACCTGCCGGAGAGAGTGCGGAAGTGTATGTAAACGGCAGGATTATAGGGAAAGGGGAAGTTATGGTTTATGAAAAAAACCTCGCTATCAGACTAAACGAAGTGCTTGATGCCAATTCGTTAATTTACTATTTGACAAAAGAGCACTGATGAAAAAGCTTATAATATTTTTGACGGCTCTTTTTTTGTATGCCGGGAACTTGATTAATGTCAATTTTTTCCCGCATGATAATAAAAACGTCGATATTTTGTTGTCTCTTGATAGTAAATACGACGGAAAAGTTATAAAACTCTCAAATACCGAATACTATCTCAGTAATATTTTTACTACCAAAATCGTTTCAAAAAGCTTCGATAACTCTTTTTTGAAAAAAGTTGAGGTTTTGCCTTATAAAGACGGAGTGAAAATTAAGATTTTTCCTATAGCGAAATTCACCACTTCGGTAGCACTGACACCTGACGGATACGGAATAAGATTCAGAATCTCAAACGCTACGCCTCAAAAAAACGAAGTCCAGGCTCTTATGGCTCAAAACCCCGATAAAAGCATTGATTTGACTTCATATTTTATCGGACTTGCAATTTTAATAATTCTTGCTATAATCCTATACCTTATGAAAAAAAGAATGCCTAAACTGCCAAGCAAAGATATGAAAATGGCGGTTGTTTTACAAAAGCCTATCGATGCTAAAAATAAAGTGGTTTTATTTGAATTTAACAAAAGAAAATATCTAATGCTTGTTGGTAATACCAATCTGTTACTTGACGTTTTTGATGACGATATGGTGCATATTACCACTCAAAAAGAGTTTGACGAATACTTAAAAGTCGAAAAAATGGACGAGATAAAAAAATATATTAAAAACGCAGAAGAGTTAAAGGAGCTTGATGAAACAATTTGACGTTATAGTTGTCGGCGGAGGACACGCCGGAATCGAAGCGGCTAACGCCGCAGCAAAAATGGGTAAAAAAACCTTACTTTTAACAATGCTCGTAGAACAAATCGGTGCTGCAAGCTGTAACCCTGCAATCGGGGGTCTTGCAAAAGGGCATTTGGTAAAAGAAATCGACGCTTTAGGCGGGCTTATGGCTCTTGCTACCGATAATGCCGGTATTCAGTTTAGAGTGCTTAACGAAAACAGAGGTCCGGCTGTAAGAGGAAGCAGGGCTCAAATAGATATGGATAGATACAGAATCTGGATGAGGACGCAAATTTTAAATACTCCCAATCTTACGGTCGCTCAAGAGATTGTTGATGAAATTTTGGTAAAAAACGGAAAAGTTTACGGAGTAAAAACGAATCTTTTAAACGAATATCAATGTAAAGCGTTGATACTCACTACCGGTACGTTTATGAGAGGGCTTATGCATTTCGGTCCGGTGAAACTTGAAGGAGGTAGATTTCACGAACTGCCTGCTAAGAAAATTTCAAAATCGCTTGAAGATTTGGGATTTAAACTTGAGAGATTAAAAACGGGTACGACCGCAAGAATTGACGCAAGGACTATAGATTTTTCAAAAATGGAAATTCAGCCGGGTGATGAAAACCCTAAACCTTTTAGTTTCAGAACGGATAAAAGCAAATTCAATCCTAAACAACTTCCTTGTTACATTACATATACCAATGAAACGACACACGACATTATCAAAAGCAACTTCCATAGAGCGCCTCTATTTACAGGGCAGATTGAAGGAATTGGACCGAGATATTGTCCGAGTATCGAAGATAAACTCAATAAATTCCCGGATAAAGAGAGACACCACGTTTTTGTGGAACCTCAAACTATCGAAGCGACCGAATATTACCTAAACGGACTTTCAACTTCGTTGCCGATGGATGTTCAAGAAGATTTTATACATTCGATTCCGGGACTTGAAAACGCCAAAATAGTCAGATTCGGGTATGCTATCGAGTATGATTTTATTCAGCCTACAAACCTAAAACATTCCCTTGAAACGAAACAAATCGAAGGGCTGTTTTTTGCCGGGCAAATAAACGGAACTACCGGATACGAAGAAGCTGCGGCTCAAGGGATAATGGCAGGTATCAACGCAGCACTTAAAATTGATGAAAAAGAGCCTCTTATTTTAAGAAGAGACGAAGCTTATATCGGTGTGTTGATAGATGATTTGGTAACAAAAGGTACTAACGAGCCTTATAGAATGTTTACGAGCAGAAGCGAATACAGACTTCTTCTAAGAGAAGACAACGCAATACTAAGACTCGGGCCAAAAGGATATGAACTCGGACTTCTTGATGAAGAAACATATAAAAGAATAGAAAAACTTCAAAACGAAATCGAAAAAGGTATGAAATATCTAAATGAAACGTTCGTAACGCCGAATAAAGAGATAAACGCAAAACTTGAAGAAATGGGCGAAGAGAGAATCCAAAGCAAAATGGAACTTAGAAAAATAGTGGGTCGTCATACCTTTGATAAAGAAAAATTACTAAAATTGGTTCCTGAACTTAAAGATTTAAGCGATGAAGCTCTTGAGCAGTTATTAATCGAGAGCAGATATCATCACTATATCGAAAAACAAAAAGCCCAAATCGATAGAATGAAAGAGATGTTAAGCGTAAAAATCCCTGAAGATTTCGAATATAGAGGAATTCCGGGACTCTCACGCGAGGTGGTTGAAAAACTTGAAAAATTCAGACCGCCTACACTTTTTGCCGCAAGCGAAATCAGCGGTGTAACGCCTGCGGCGATTGATATTATTCATATGTATATAAATATGAGGAAAAGAGACTAAGGGAAGTAGTGAGAGTGTTGAAATTGTGAAATTGTGAATTTGTGAAATTGATAAAGAAGAGGAATAGAAGGAATAGGTGAGGTAAGAGAAGACAATAAAAAGTGAATTCGTAAATATAAACTATATAAAGGATAAGAGATGATTTATTGTTACGTATATACTGCGGATGATAAGAAGTTTGAAAGAATGGATAGGGTTGTTGATGAGGTAAAAAATCAAGAAAATGTGGTTTTTGGTGTGAATGATATTGAGAGTATTACTTATTTAAGAGAAAAATATGGTATAAAAGCTATGAATGTCGATGCTTTAAGTGATGTTTTTAATGCCGTAACTCATGATGATGATATTATAGTATGTACGCCTGAGGATACGACATATCTTAAGGCTTCTTTTAGAAACGTAAAGGAGTTATGTAATGAGTGAAAATCAAAACAATAAAGAAAAACCTTTTAACTTTTGGCTTTTTATGGGAGGAATATTTATCGGTCTTTTGGTATTAACAGCTATTGTTGTGGGTGTTCCTTATCTTTTAATGAAGTAATGTCGAAATAAAACTTGCTTCCTTTTCCTTTTTCGCTTTCTATTTCCAAATGAGTGTGGTGTAGTTTTAGGATATGTTCTACTATAGCAAGACCGAGTCCTAAAGAGTTGTCCCAATCGTTTTTGGCGATTCTAAAAAATTTTTGTTTTATCATTTCTATGTTTTGTTTGTCTATTCCCAAACCTTTATCTATAACTTCCAAATATTTTTCGTTTAAGTTTATGGTGATTTCTTTTTTAGAGTATTTTAATGCGTTTGAGATTAGGTTGCTAAGGACTATTTCGATTAGTTTTTTATCGGCGGTTATCGTAGTTGGTGTTAGGTTTAGTGATATTCTTTCTTCATCAAAGCTTTGAATCAAATCTTTTATTAATAAATCGAGCTTGAAAGTTGAAAATGAGGGTTTTAATTTTTTATTTTCGAGTTTGGTAATAAGATAGAGCCTATCTATGAGTTCTGATAGTCTTGTGGTGTTTTTTTGGATTTTGTTTAGGAATTTTTGCTGGGTTTGAGGAGGTAGGTTTGATTCCAAAATAGTTTCTATATATCCGTTTATGATTGAGATAGGGTTTTTAAATTCATGAGAGATAGCCGAGATTACTTCGTCTTTAAAAGAATTCATTATTTTTTGCTTTTTGAGCTCTTTTTTTAATTTTCTGTTTTCTTCTTTTAAGTTTTCAAGTTGTTGTAGCTCTTTTGAAAAAAGTTTTGATTTTATGAAATTTAAAATTTTTTCTTTCATTTCAGCTTATATCCCACGCCTCTTATGGCTTCTAAAATATTTATTTTGTGATTGAGTCTATTGATTGCTACGTTTACGCTTTTTTCGCCTATTTCAAGTACGTCGGCTATTTCGCTTTTGGGGACTATTCTTTTTGGATTTTCGAAAAATAGTTTTAATAAATTGAATTCGGCAGGAGTTAATCTTATCGTTTCGTCTTCGATATTTAAAGTTTTCGTATCGAGGTTTAACTTCATATTTTTATATGAGATTATGTTTTCGAATTTATGATTTCTTTTGAGGACCGCTTTTACTCTCATCAAGAGTTCTTTCATGTTAAAAGGTTTGGTGATATAATCGTCTCCTCCGGCTTCGAATCCTTCTATTATATTTTCATCGCTATTTTTTGCGGTGAGAAAGATTACGGGAATGTCGTAGCCTTCTTCTCTTAGGTTTTTTACGAATTTAGTTCCTTCTACAAAGGGAAGGTTTCTATCGACTATTAAAAGGTCGGGATTTTCTTCTTGAATGAAATCTTTTACTCTTTTGGAATTCAAAAACCCAACAACGTCATATCCCTCTTTTTGGAGGTTGAATTCAAGCAACTCTAACAAATCCTCTTCATCTTCGATAATAGCGATTAACATTAATTTCCTTTTGTTTTTTTATGATTTTTTATTTTATCAACTCTTTTTCATATCTTCACTTTATTATCGACTTCATAATATCACAATATAAAAAATTAACCACCCTCAACAAGAGAGCGAATTTCGGACATTTCAAAAAAGCTAAAAAGCACAGACCTCTTCGAGCTTGTGAGCTTTTTTTAACGCATTTTTTTCATTGAAATTTGCAATTGTTTCTGGTTGCTTAATTTTACAATTTTTCGAATCTACTGACTTACAAACTCATCATTTTACCACTATATATCAATCCCCTCTTTAGCAAAAAGCATATATTTCGCTATCGTTTTTACGCTGTCGCTGATTCTTTCTAATTTTTTTGCAATATTTAGGGCTTTTAGGATTTCATCGATATTCTCTTTTTCTTTTACGTCAAGTACGAGTTCTTTATATAATTCGTCGGCAATTTTTTCATAGCTAATTATTGAAGAGTAGGCGTCTTCTATAGAATCGCTTTTTGCCGCGAGTTTTAAAGTGGTGATTGCCGAGATGGCATTTTGATAAAGGGCGTCGATTTTTTCGTTTTTGAAGTCGTATTTTTTAATAAAAGCTTTTACTGATTTTTTGATTTTTGCAAGAAACGAAGATATTTTCAAAAACGCGACTACTTCTCTTAAAAACTCACCTTGCGGATGATACAAAGCCAAAACTTTAATAACTTCATTGTCAAATTCTTTTAAGTCGATAAGGAAAAACTCATCCGTCAACTCTTTTTTTTGAAGAGATTCTTCAATAGCGCTTAGGTAGGAATAATATTTGTCGTTTAGTTCGTTAATTTTGTTTTCTATAATCATTATTTAACCCTTTTTTTAAACTTATTATAACATTTTGAGTGATTCGGGATGTTATCGAATTGTTATTTTTATTTTCTACAATTACACTAACAAAACTCAAAAGGAGAGAATATGAAAAAATTTATTGCGGGTATCGCTCTTGCGGCGGTGAGCTCTTTTGCATGGACTATTAACGGTACTGGTGCGACTTTTCCTTATCCGGTATATAAACAATGGATTAAATCTTTTTATGAAAAAACAGGAAACAAAGTAAACTACACAGGTACGGGAAGCGGTACGGGGATTAAAGAGGTTGCTTTAAGACATGTGGATTTCGGAGGAAGTGACAAGCCTTTATCACCTGCGACTTTGAAAAAAGGACAACTTTATCAATTCCCGACTGTAATCGGAGGAATTGCGCTTTCTTATAACATTCCGGGTGTAAATAACCTAAAACTTAGCGAAGAAGCGATTAAAGGTATCGTTCTTGGGACTATTAAATATTGGGATAACCCGATGATCGTAAAATACAATTCTCAAGCTAAATTACCGCATAAAAAAATTATTTTCGTACATAGAAGCGACAAATCGGGGACTACTTTTAACTTTACATATTATCTAAGCAAAATGTCTCCTGAGTGGAATCAAAAATTCGGAGCGAGAAAACTTATCAATTGGCCGACTGACGCGCAAGGTAGAAGTATTGCCGGTAAAGGAAACTTCGGTGTTAGTGCGGCTATTAAAACAAATCCTTATTCAATCGGATACGTAGATTATGCCGATGCCGTTAAAAACGGACTGAAAATGGCTGAAGTTCAAGCGGCTGACGGAAAATTTGTAGCGCCGACACCTAAAAACTTCGCAGAAGGTGCCAAATACGCGGGATTTGATCCGAAACTTGATTTTTACAAAGTAATCGCATATCCTAAACACGGATATCCTATTATTGCGGCGACTTTTATTTTGGTACCTAAAGAAAAAATTCAAAACGATAAAAAAGTAACCGCGTTTTTCGATTACGGATATACTAACGGAGACAAAGCGGCTTTAAAATTAGGATACGTACCTCTACCTGAATCTATCAAAGATATGGTTAGAAAATATTGGGCGGATAAAGGTATCGCGCCTGCAAAATAATAAGAGGTTAAAACCTCTTTATTTTTATTATAATTCTAAGAAAAAAGGGCAGTTTTAATGGAAGCATTTTTTAAGCGACTCTCCGCACTTAGCGCTACAACCATTCTTTTAATACTTACAAGTATATTCGTCGTACTTTTTTTATATGCAAAACCTGCTATTGAAGCATACGGACTTAAATTTTTAGTCGATCCGAGATGGGATGTGGTAATTACTCCTCAAAAAGCGACTTCAGCCCCTAAAAAAACTGAAAATTTAGGCGGTGTAAACGTAGATAACGAAGACGATATTCCTACTGTAAACATTCCTAAGCAAAATCAAAAAGTAAACGTACAAGAAGACGATTTGGGAGATATTCCTACTCCTGCGAGTACTACAAAAGTAAATACCCAAGATGACGACCTTGCTGGTGTAAATGTTCAAGAGGAGGATTTGGGTATTTCCGCTCCTACTCAAAATACTCAACCTCAAAAACAAAAAGTTATTTACGGAGGGCTCGTACCGATTGTAGGTACGATACTCTCGACTGCTCTTGCTATGATTTTCGCCGTTCCTATCGCAATGGGAATCGCTATATTTTTATCTGAAATAGCTCCTCCTTTTATTTCCAAACCCGTAGGTATCGCTATAGAGCTTTTGGCCGCTATTCCGAGTATTATTTACGGAATGTGGGGGCTTTTTTATTTCGGGCCTTTTATTTCTCATATTTTCGGCGGCGGTAGCGTTTCGCTTTTGGTAGCCGGACTTGTGCTTGGGATTATGATTATTCCTTTTATGGCGTCTTTAACACGCGATAGTATGAAAACGACTCCGGATGTTCTTAAAGAATCGGCTTATGCAATGGGAGCTACGAAATTCGAAGTAATAAAAGACGTAATTTTTCCGTATGCGAAAAAAGGTATTATCGGAAGTATGATTTTGGCTCTTGGTAGGGCGCTTGGTGAGACTATGGCGGTTGCGTTTGTTATCGGAGGTGTATTTACTTTCCCTCATAAACTAACAGACCCTACCGTCTCTATTCCGGTGGTACTTGCAAACAACTTCGCCGAAAGTAGCGGTATGAGTTTGAGCGCTCTATTTTATTTGGCGCTTATTTTATTTGTGATTTCTTTTATTGTTATCAGTTTTGCTAAGTTTTACTTTTTAAGGGATAAAAAATGAGACTGATTATAAATAAGATAGTTTTGCTGCTTTCGACTTTGGCGGCGATTTTGGGGCTTGTTTTTCTTTTTTGGATTTTAATTACGCTCACTATCAAAGGAATTAGTGCTATTAATCTTCATATTTTTACAAACGACTTGGTAAATAACGGGCTTAGAAACTTGCTTGTCGGGCAGTTTGTTTTGGCGTTTATTGCCGTGATAATCGGCGTGCCTATCGGAATGGTTGCGGGTATTTATCTTCAGGAATATTCGTTCGGGAATAAATACGCGGAATTTATCAGAAACTTAAGTGATGTTATGATGTCGGCTCCGAGTATCGTTATCGGTACTTTTGTTTATGCGATTATCGTTTCACCTGTAGGTCATATGAACGGGTGGGCCGGTGCGATTGCGCTTGCTATTATGATGATTCCGATTGTAGTAAGGACTACCGACGATATGTTGGGCCTTGTGCCAAAGGAGCTTAGAGAAGCGGGTGTCGCTATCGGAGCGCCTAAATACAAAGTAATTTTCGATATCGTAATAAAAGCGACAAAAGTTGGGATAATGACGGGTCTTTTGCTCGCTTTTGCAAGAATAGTCGGAGAGACCGCACCTCTTTTATTTACAAGCGGAAACAGCGAATATTTTACTCTGAATCTAAACCATGAGTTTCCGAGTTTAACGGTTGCAATTTATACGCTTGCTACGATGCCTGATAAAAGCCTTGTCGATATTGCGTGGGCGGGGGCGTTTTTATTGACTCTTTTCGTTTTAATAATAAACCTACTCGGTAGATTCGTAATTAAGGAGAAAAAGAAATGAATTTAGAAAAAGTAATGGATATAAAAAATTTCAGTTTTACATATGCAGGGGCTGAAAAACCATCATTAAAAAATATAAATTTACCAATTTATTATAAAAAAGTTACGGCTCTTATAGGACCGAGCGGTTGCGGTAAATCTACGCTTCTTAGAAGTTTGAATAGGATTCATGATTTGTATCCCGGGAATAAATACGAAGGTGAAATATTATTAAAAGACCTTGAAACGGGCAAAATGGAAAATATTTTGGAATACAAAAAAGAAAACGAACTGATAAAACTTCGCCAAAGAGTCGGTATGATTTTCCAAAAACCGACACCGTTTCCTATGAGTATTTACGATAATATCGCCTACGGACTTAGACTTATGGGCAAAAAAAACAAAGCCGAGCTTGACGAAAAAGTAGAAGAAGCCCTAAAAGGTGCGGCTTTATGGAATGAAGTGAAAGACAGACTAAAAGACGACGCAAGAGGACTTAGCGGAGGACAGCAGCAAAGACTATGTATTGCAAGAGCTATTGCGGTTGAGCCGGAAGTGCTTTTGATGGACGAGCCGACAAGTGCTCTTGACCCTATCTCCACACTTGCGATTGAAGAGTTGGTAACGAAATTAAAAGATAAAGTTACAATCGTAATCGTTACTCACAATATGCAACAAGCAAGTAGGGTTAGTGATTTTACGGCTTATATGTATCTTGGCGAGCTTGTGGAATTCGGTACGACAGAACAGATATTCCTAAATCCTCAGAAAAAACATACCGCCGATTATATCGCAGGGAAGTTCGGATAAAAAATCTCCTTATTTACTTCTTTTTTTTCTTTTTGTAAAATTCCTCTTAAAAAAGAGGGCGCTATGGAACTGCAGACTATCTCCAAGTTTGAAAAGAAAGCAAGAAAATCAGCAGGTATCGATTTTGTTAGATTCGGTATCGGACTTTTATTTATTGCCGTTGTCGTACTTTATACGTACGCAAAAACGGGAAGTGTTCCAAATAACATCTTCTTAGTGATTGCTACAATTTTCGGTGCTTATATGGCTATGAATATCGGTGCGAACGATGTTGCCAATAACGTAGGACCGGCGGTGGGAAGTAGGGCTTTGAGCCTTACAGGTGCTATTATTATCGCCGCTATTTTCGAAGCTGCCGGGGCTTTAATAGCGGGTGCGGACGTAACCAATACCATTAGAAAAGGTATTATCGATTTAAATGCGTTCGGTGGTGATGTTAATATGTTTATTTGGGCTATGATGTCGGCACTGCTTGCGGCCGCTTTATGGCTCAATCTCGCTACGGTATTCAAAGCTCCCGTTTCTACGACTCACTCTATAGTCGGTGGAGTTATGGGAGCAGGAATCGCTGCTGCCGGGTTTAGTATCGTTCATTGGGCTACTATGGGTAAAATTGCCGCTTCTTGGGTTATTTCTCCGGTTTTAGGCGGAATAATAGCCGCTTCTTTTCTTTATGCGATTAAAAAGACAATTGTTTTCAAAGAAGATAAAGTTAGTGCGGCTAAAAAATGGGTGCCTATTTACGTTTCGATTATGACGTGGGCATTTGTTACGTATTTGACTATGAAAGGCTTAAAGCACGTTTGGGTGAATATTACGGAAGTTTTGAGCTTCTTGCCTCATACTAAAAAACCTACTTTCGGAGTTGCTTCGATTTTCGGGCTTATTTTAGCCGTTATCGTTTATTTCTTAATGGTTGCTAAACTTAAAAAAGAAGAGATTAAAAACACAAGAGAAGGAATTAATAAATATTTTACTGTACCTTTGATTTTCGCGGCGGCTTTGCTGAGTTTCGCTCACGGAGCAAATGACGTAGCAAATGCCGTAGGTCCGCTTGCCGCTATTGCCGATGCGGTAATGAACGGCGGGATTTCAAGTAAATCCGCTATTCCTTTTTGGGTAATGGCTATTGGTGCTCTTGGTATTTCGTTAGGACTTGCTCTTTACGGACCGAGACTCATTAAAACCGTAGGTGACGAGATTACGAAAATAGACCCTATTAGAGGTTTTTGTGTGGCACTTGCAGCTGCTATTACCGTTATTATCGCTTCTCAACTCGGACTTCCTGTAAGCTCTACTCATATTGCAGTCGGTGCGATTTTCGGGGTAGGGTTTTTAAGAGAGTGGTTGCAACTTGTAGAACAAAAAGAGGACGAAATCGATAGAGAAATCAAAAATTTCGAAAAACAACTTAAAGCGTACGAACTCGAACTTGAAGACCTAAAACAAAAAACGGACAAATCAAAAGAGGATTATAAAAGAATCGTAGAACTTATCGAGCTTATAGAGGATTTGGAAAAAAGTATTAAAAGATTCAAAAAAATACTTAAAAAAGAAGAAAAAGTGAAATACGTAAAAAGAGACCTTTTCAAAAAAATTATCGCCGCTTGGATTATTACGGTGCCTGTTGCGGCGGTGCTTGCGGCTATGATTTTCTTTATGATTAAAGGGATGATGGTTTAGGGAGTCGGTGAGAGTAGGGAATCGTGAAAGTGGTGAATGTTGTGAAATAGTGAAATTGTGAGTTTGTAAAATGATGATAAGGTGAAGATGAGGAAAAGATTGGAAAGTGATGAGAAATAGAGTTGGTAAAAAAGTGAAGTAAAAAAGGAATAAAATGAGAGTGGTTTTTATGGGGAGTCCCGATTATGCGGTTAAAATTTTGGATGAGCTTGCAAGACATTATGAAATAGCGGGAGTTTATACGCAGCCTGATAAACCTGTAGGTAGAAAAAAAGTATTAACTCCTACCCCCGTTAAAAAATATGCACTTGAAAAAGGCTTTGAGGTTTTTACTCCGAGCAGTTTAAAAGAAGAGGATTTGAGTAGGTTTAATGCAGATTTTATCGTAGTGGCGGCGTATGGACTTTTGCTTCCGAAACACGTACTTCAAACGGCGCCTTGTATTAATCTGCACGCTTCTTTATTGCCTAAATATCGAGGGGCAAGCCCTATACAAAGTGCTATTTTAAACGGAGATGAATATACGGGTGTTACTTCTATGCTTATGGACGAGGGGCTTGATACCGGAGATATTTTGTGTTGGGACTTTACGGAAGTAGACAGAAAAACAAGTATCGATTTGTTTGATGAACTGGCTGATATTGCGGCAAAACAAATTATTTATACGATTGAAAACTTTAAAAAAATAAAACCCCTAAAACAAAACGATATTTTCGCAACGTACTCTCCGAAAATAAAAAAACAAGACGGACTTGTAGATTTTAAAAGTGCCGAAATTATCGATAGAAAATATAGAGCTTTTATGCCGTGGCCGGGAATTTTCACTGAAAAATTCAAAATAAACGAAATGATTCTTTTAGATACCGATTCTTCAAACACTCCGGGTGAAATTTTAGAAATAAACGACGGAGTGGTGGTAGGGTGCGAAAAAGGTAAAATAAAACTTTTAAAAGTACAAGCACCCGGAAAAAAAGAGGTAAAAGCAGTAGATTTCGTAAACGGAAAAAGATTAAAAACCGGTGATAATATTTTAAATTAAAGGATTAAGGATGAAAAAGTTATTTTTAGGAGCTATTTTAGGAACTTCGCTGTTTTTTAGCGGTTGTTTTAACAATGATGTAAGTTGTAGCGATTCTCAGGTAAAAGAGATGGTGAAAAACGCTACGCAAGGAAACGTGATTATAGATATGATGGCTTATGATGTTTTGAAAAAAGATAATAAACCTGTAACGCCTATGAGTTTTGCAATGGCGAAATTAACGATGACTATGGGACTTGCGGCAGCAGGAGAAAATCCTAAAATTAAAAAAATGATAGATAACTATAAAGAAAAATATAAAAATGTAGATTTCGAATTAAAAGATATCAGAACCGATTCGAAAAACAAAGAAATTCAAAAAGTGACATGTTCGGCAACGGCGGTTTATAAATTCAAAGATTACAATATTACGGCAAATATTAATTATATCGTTCAAAAAACCGATGACGGAAAAAAACTTTTTGTGGAAGTGAAAAAATTTGAAGAGCAATGAGATTTATCTATTTAAAAGAGGTGGATTCGACTCAAAAATATCTTTTAAAAGCCCTCAAAAATTCGGTTATTAAACCTCCCGTTTGCGTGTGGAGCGAATATCAAACCGCAGGAATCGGAACAAGAGGCAATAGCTGGATAGGGGAGAGGGGAAATCTTTTTTTCTCTTTTGCTTATTTAAAAAACGAATTTAGTTTCGTACCGATTCAGAGTCTTTCTATATATTTCGGATTTATTTTTAAAAAAACACTCAATAATTTAGGAAGCAAGGCCGTTTTAAAATGGCCTAACGATATCTATTTAAGTAAAAAAATCGGTGGCGTTTTGACTCAAATTGTAGAAAATCATATAGTTTGCGGTATAGGGTTGAATACTCAAAAAAACGTCGGTGAATTTGAGAGTTTGGATATAAAAATAAAAAATGATAAAATTCTAAAAGAATATTTCGAGACTTTACAAACTAAGCCTTCTTGGGAAATGATAATCGACGAATACAAAAGAGAATTTGAACTTACAAAAGATTTTTTCGGTATTGAGGGCGATTTATCGGATGACGGTGCCATTATAAAAAATAATAAAAAGGTGTATTCAAGACGATGATTGAGATAATTTCGGTAGCAAATCAAAAAGGCGGGGTTGGAAAGACCACTACTGCGGTGAACTTAGCGGCGTCACTTGCAATAGCCGATAAGAAAGTATTGTTAATAGACGCGGATCCGCAGGCAAATGCGACTTCATCATTAGGTTTTTATAAAAACGATTACGAATACAATCTTTATCACGTATTAATAGGTAGCAAAAACATTAACGAAGTAATTTTAAACACTACGCTTCCGACTCTTGATATTATTCCTTCGAATATCGGTCTTGTCGGGATTGAGAGGGAGTTTGAAGAATTTGACGATAAAGAGATGATATTAAAAAAGAGAATCAAAGAGCTGAAAAAAGATTATGACTACATCATTATCGACACTCCTCCTACTTTAGGGCTTATTACTATCAATGCCCTAAATGCGAGCGATAGCGTAATTATTCCCGTTCAGACGGAATTTTTCGCACTTGAAGGATTAAGCCAGCTTCTTAATACTATCAAACTTCTAAAAAGAGAAAAAAACCCGAAACTCAAAATCAAAGGCGTTCTTCCTACTATGTATTCTTCTCAAAACAATCTCTCAAAACACGTTTTAGCGGAGCTTAGGAGGTTTTTTAGAGATAAAATGTTTATTTTCGATAAGGATAATAAAGAAAATATCTTAGTTATTCCAAGAAACGTACGTTTAGCCGAAGCTCCGAGTTTCGGAAAACCTATAATTCTTTACGATATAAAAAGCAAAGGTGCCGTAGCTTATGAGATGCTTGCTAAAAAAATATTGGAGAGTAACGAATGAAAAGACTTGGTAGAGGTCTTGGAGCTATTTTGGAAGATGCCGAAGCGGGATATTTAAAAGAGCTTCCAGAAAGCGGAGTTAATGAAATAGATATTGAAAAAATTATTCCCAATCCATATCAGCCAAGACGCGAATTTAGTGAGGAGTCTATCGAAGAGCTTGCGAGTTCTATAAAAAAACACGGACTTTTACAACCTGTAATCGTTATAAAAGAAGATGATAAATATATTCTTGTTGCGGGTGAGAGAAGACTTAGAGCAAGTAAAAAACTCGGAAAAACGAAAATCAAAGCGATTGTCGCTCCTTATTCGAAAGAAGATTTAAGGGAATACGCTCTTATTGAAAATATACAAAGAGAAGATTTAAACCCTGTGGAAATTGCGTATTCTCTTGAAAGTTTGATAAAAGAGCACGGGTTTACTCATGAAGAGCTTGCTAAAAGTATCGGTAAAAGCAGAAGCTATGTTACTAATATTCTTAGAATCTTAAGTATGCCTGAAATCGTAAAAGAAAACCTAAAGCAAAATAAAATCACCCTCGGACACGCAAAAGTGTTAAGCGGGCTTGATGAACAAGAGATAAATGAAGTAGTTAAAAAAATCGTAGAGAATTCATGGAACGTAAGAGATACTGAAAAATTTGTCAAAAAATTAAAAAATAAAAATCAAACAGAAAAAAACGACAACGAAGAATTAAATGAAGAACTTATCGAAATTGCTTATAATTTGAAAAAAATGGGTTTGAAAACGGAAATAGGTAAAGATTATATCAAGTTGAAGTTAAGAAATGAAACAGATTTTGAAAATTTAAAAAAACTTTTAGGTAATATAAATTAATTTTATGTTAAAATTTCACAAAAAGGAGCATTGATGTTAGACCTTAACCTTGGCGTAATGCTGATAGAGGCCGGTATATTTTTGATTACGATGGTGCTTTTGAAAATGTGGCTTTTCGATCCGTTAGTTAAATTTATGGATGAAAGAGAAGCTAAATTAAAAGCTGAACTTGAAATGATTAACAAAAACACTGAAGAGACAAAAGAACTTGAAGAAGAGATTCAGACAATTCTTCAGCTTGCAAGAGACGATGCGAGAAGAATCGTTGATGAAGCAAGAAAAAAAGCTACTGAAGAAGCTGAAAGAATCAAAGCTGTAAAAGTTAGAGAAATCGAAGATGCGAAAGAATCTTTAAAACTTGAGCTTAAAAAACAAAAAGAAGAGATTTTAAAAGAGCTTCTTAAAGATAAAGAAGAAGTGAAATCTCTAATCGAAAACAAAATAAGGAATGCAGCATGAAAAAACTGATGCTTTTAGGTGCGGTTCTTAGTAGTTTCGTTTTTGCAAGCGAAGCTATGGGCGGAGGACATACAGATATTATTCCAAGAACTATTAACTTCTTAATTTTCGTAGCTATTTTATGGTATTTGGTAGGCGACAAAGCAAAAAGATTTTTTGCTGAAAGAAAAGAGAGAATTGCTAAAAGATTCCAAGAAATAGAAGAAAAACTAAAAGAATCTAAAGCTAAAAAAGAAGCTTTAAAAGCGCAAGTTAACGAAGCTAAACAAATGGCTCATGAAATTGTTGAAACTGCGAAAAAAGAAGCTGAGCTTATCGAGAAAAAAATCAAAACTCAGCTTGAAGAAGAAATCGCTATGCTTGAGAGACATTTCGAAGAGTTCAAACAAAACGAAATCAAAAAAACAAAACAAGAAGCTGTTAAAGAATATATGGAAGAAATCTTCAAAGAAGTACATATCACAAGTGAAGATGCAGCAAAACTTGTATTAAAGGCAGCATAATGGTAGTTGAAAAATATACTAAAGCCTTAATGGCAAGCTTAAACGAAGACGAAGTTGTAAAGGTATATGAAGCTATCGCAAGACTTGCGTTGGTTGCAAAAGATGAAAAGTTCATTCTTATTGTTAAATCTCCGCTTTTGAGCGTAGATGAAAAAGTGAAAATTTTATCTGAAATTGCCGAATGCAATAATGAAAAATTCTTAAATTTTATTAGAATTCTGCTTGAAAATAAAAGAATGGATTTAATCAAAGAAATTCATCAAAGTTTGTATGAAAAAGTATCAAACCTTTTCAAAACGTATGCGGGTAGAGTGGAAGGGAAAGTTTCCGAAGAAACTCTTAAAGCTATCGAGAAAAAATTATCTGAGAAATTCGGTGCGAATATCAAACTTCAATTAAAGGAGAGCGAACTAAACGGTATCAAAGTTTTTGTAGACGTGCTTAATGTTGAAGTTTCAATCGTTGAAGACAGAGTAAAACAAGAATTACTTAATAAAATACTAAAAGCAATCTAAACGAAAGGAGTATAAGTGGTACAGGAAATCACTTCGATTATAAAAGAGAGAATAGAAAACTTCGAACTAAAAGTAGATGTTGAAGAAGTTGGAAAAGTTATCTATTCAGCAGACGGTATAGCTAAGGTTTATGGTCTAACAAACGCAATGGCTGGTGAAATGGTTGAATTCGAAACAGGTGAAAAAGGTCTTGTATTCAACCTTGAAACTGATAACGTAGGTGTGGTTGTACTTGGTAAAGGGACTGAAATTACTGAAGGAAGTTCTGTAAAAAGACTCGGAAGACTAATTTCGGTACCTGTAGGTGAAGCTCTTATCGGAAGAGTTGTAAACGCACTTGGTGAACCAATTGACGGTAAAGGTCCTATCGAAGCTACTGAATATAGATACGTAGAAGAAAAAGCTCCTGGAATTATGGCGAGAAAATCAGTTCATGAGCCGCTTCAAACAGGTATCAAAGCTATCGACGCGCTTGTTCCGATCGGTAGAGGGCAAAGAGAGCTTATCATCGGGGATAGACAAACAGGTAAAACTACTGTTGCTATCGATACTATTCTTAACCAAAAAGGTCAAGACGTTATTTGTATCTACGTAGCTGTAGGTCAAAAACAATCAACTGTTGCGAATATCGTAAGAACTCTTGAAGAACACGGAGCAATGGATTATACAATCGTTGTAAACGCAGGTGCGGCTGATGCGGCATCACTTAAATTCTTAGCGCCATATGCCGGTGTAACAATGGGTGAATACTTCAGAGATAACGGAAGACACGCTCTTATCGTTTACGATGATTTAAGTAAACACGCTGATGCATACAGAGAAATGTCACTTCTTTTAAGAAGACCTCCGGGAAGAGAAGCATATCCTGGTGACGTATTCTACCTACACAGTAGATTACTTGAAAGAGCGGCAAAACTTAACGACGAACTTGGTGCGGGAAGTTTAACGGCTCTACCAATTATCGAAACAAAAGGTGGTGACGTAGCAGCTTATATTCCGACAAACGTAATTTCAATTACAGACGGACAAATTTTCCTTGAAACAAACCTTTTCAACAAAGGTATCAGACCGGCAATTAACGTAGGTCTTTCAGTATCAAGGGTTGGTGGTGCAGCTCAAATCAAAGCTATGAAACAAGTAGCGGGTACACTAAGACTTGAACTTGCACAATATAGAGAACTTGAAGCGTTCGCACAATTTGCAAGCGACCTTGACGAAGCAAGTAGAAAACAACTTGAAAGAGGACAAAGACTTGTTGAAGTTCTAAAACAACCTGCTCATCAACCGTTACCTGTTGAAAAACAAGTAGTTATTATTTACGCAGGTACAAAAGGATACTTAGACGATATTCCTGTAAAAGCGGTTAGAAAATTCGAAGACGACTTATATCCGTTTATCGAAACTAAATATCCGCAAATTTTCGAAAATATCAGAACTAAGAAAAAAATTGACGAAGAAACAGAAGAGTTACTTAAAAAAGCATTAGAAGAGTTTAAGGCTCAGTTTAATCCAGAAGGATAATAAAAATGGCAACTCTAAAAGAACTAAAAAACAAAATAAACAGCGTTAAAAATACGCAAAAAACAACAAGAGCGATGAAGCTCGTTTCAACTGCGAAGTTGAAACGTGCTGAAGAAGCTCTTTTAATGTCAAGAGAATACGCTAAAAAAATCGACGAAGTTATGAAAGAGATTTCTGCAAAACTTACGTCGATTAAAGATTCTATTACATTAAGAGCGTTCGCACATATCGAAAAACATGAAAAAGTAGATTTAATCGTAGTAACTGCCGACAAAGGTCTTTGCGGCGGATTTAATATCAATACTATAAAAGCTACATTAGCTAAAATTGAAGAACTAAAAGAGAAAAAAGTAAAAGTTAGACTAAAAGTGATCGGTAAAAAAGCTATCGAATATTTTAGATTTGCCGGTATTGAAATGTATGAGCAAATCGAAGGGTTAAGCTCTGCGCCGAATTATGAAAAAGCGGCGGAAGTTATCGAAAAATCATATAACGACTTTGTAAATGAAGAAATTGATAATATTATCGTAGTACATAACGGATACGTTAATAAACTGGTACAAGAAGTTCATGTTAACGAACTTTTACCGATTGACGTGGTTGAAGAAAATTCTCAAGAATTTTTGGAAGTTGAACCAACTGACGATTATGAAACAATTTTAGAAAGTTTAGTTAAAAAATATCTTGAATATACAATGTATTATACATTGCTTGATTCACTTGCTGGTGAGCATAGTGCGAGAATGCAAGCGATGGATGCAGCGACAAACAACGCACAAGAAATGGTTAAACAATTAACATTACAATTCAACAAAGTAAGACAAGAAAACGTAACAAGAGAATTAATCGAAATCGTTACAGCTATGGAAGCAATGAAGAAATCATAAAGGAGTAAAATGGAAGGTAAAGTAATACAAGTTTTAGGACCTGTAATCGATGTTGAATTCGACACTGATAAAGTTCCTGAAATTAACGAAGCACTTATTGTAGAGTTTGAAGCAAACGGTAAAAATATGAAAGTTGTTCTTGAGGTTGCGGCTCAAATCGGTGATAACATCGTAAGAACAATCGCAATGGACCTAACTGACGGTCTTAAAAGAGGTACTAAAGTTGTTGCAACAGGTAAACCTATCAGCGTACCGGTAGGTGAAGCTGTACTTGGAAGAATTTTCAACGTAACAGGTGACGTAATCGACGGTGGTGAGCCTATTCCTGCTGATGTTCCGAGATGGTCAATTCACAGAGATCCGCCACCATTTGAAGAGCAGTCAACAAAAATGGAAATTTTCGAAACCGGTATCAAAGTAGTAGACCTTCTATGTCCTTATATGAAAGGTGGTAAAACAGGTCTATTCGGTGGTGCAGGTGTTGGTAAAACGGTTATTATTATGGAGCTTATCCACAACGTTGCATATAAACACAGCGGTTATTCTGTATTTGCAGGTGTTGGTGAAAGAACAAGGGAAGGTAACGACCTTTATCATGAAATGAAAGAATCGGGAGTTCTTGATAAAGTTGCACTGTGCTACGGACAAATGAATGAGCCTCCTGGATGTAGAAACAGGGTTGCAATGACAGGTCTTACAATGGCTGAATATTTCAGAGATGTTGAAAACAGAGACGTATTGATGTTTATTGACAACATCTTCAGATTTGCGCAAGCAGGTGCGGAAATGTCAGCACTTCTTGGAAGAATTCCAAGTGCGGTTGGTTATCAACCAACATTAGCAACTGAAATGGGTAAATTACAAGAGAGAATTACATCTACTAAAAAAGGTTCAATTACGTCAATCCAAGCGGTATACGTACCGGCGGACGACTTAACAGACCCGGCACCGGCAAGCGTTTTCGCACACTTAGACGCGACTACGGTTCTTAACAGAAAAATTGCTGAAAAAGGTATTTACCCTGCGGTTGACCCGTTAGATTCAACAAGTAGAATTCTTGACCCTCAAATCGTAGGTGAAAGACACTACAGAGTTGCAAGAGGTGTTCAAGAAGTATTACAAAAATATAAAGACTTACAAGATATTATTGCAATTCTTGGTATGGACGAACTTAGCGAAGAAGATAAACAAATCGTTGCAAGAGCGAGAAAAATTGAGAAATTCTTATCTCAACCGTTCTTCGTAGCGAAAGTATTTACAGGTGCGGACGGAAGATATGTAGAGCTTGAAAAAACTATCGAAGGTTTCGAAGCTATTCTTGAAGGTAAAGTTGACGATTTACCAGAAAATGCATTCTACATGGTAGGTGATTTGGACGAAGCTATTGAAAAAGCTAAAAAAATGCAAGCTAAAGGCTAAAGGTAAGCTATGAAAATTGATATCGTAACACCTCTTGGTAGAATTTATACCGGTGAAATCAAAGAAGCGACTTTCCCGGGCATCGAAGGTGAATTCGGTGTCCTTGAGGGTCACGCTCCTTTGGTTACTACACTGAATCCGGGATTGATTACTATCAAAAAAGAAAACGGTAAAGAAGAAGTGATTGCAATTAATTGGGGATATGTTGAAGTGACTCCTGACCACATTAACGTTCTTGTTGACGGTGCGGTACCTGTAAGCGGTGCAAGCGAGAGCGAGATTGCAAAATCTATCGAAAAAGCTAAACAGCTTCTTAAAGACGCTATGGATTCTGATGCTCTTGTAGCAACAGTAGAAGCAAAGATAGAAAGTGCTGCCAGAAATATCTAAATTCTTAGCTAACCCGATTAATATCGTCGTTTTGGGTTGGCTCGGAATATATCTTTTTTTCGTTTTTTTTGTTTTTTTCTATAAATTTTTTTCCTTATCATCTTGGATAAAAAAAGAAGAAAGAGCATTGGAAACCTTGCTTACTTCAAATATGTTTCCTATCGATTCGTCTATGAAACCTTGTATTGAAAAATCGACTGTTATAAACAAATATAGTTTTGATGCGTGCATTCAAGCAGCAAAGAAAAAAGCTACAAACGGACTTACTTTTTTAAGTATTGTTGCATCGACTTCTCCGTTTATCGGATTGTTCGGAACAGTTGTAGGAATTTTGACAGCCTTTGCCGGAATGCAAAGTGTTACTACAATTAATATGATAGCTCCAGCTATTGCTGATGCTTTAATTGCAACAGCCGTTGGTATATTAGCAGCCGTACCTGCGTATACTTTTCATCAGATTCTTGCAAAAAAAGTTGAAGATTTGCTTGCAACTTTAAAAATGCAAAGGGATGTGTATTTAAGCAAATGAGAAAGCCTGAATTAAACATAACCCCATTTGTAGATATTATGCTTGTGTTGTTGGCAATTCTTATGGTTTCTGTAACTGTAACTACTTATCAGGAAAAAAGTGTTAATTTACCGCAAGGAAGCAAAACGACTCCGGCAACAAAAAAAGCTACTATTAATATCGTAATAAAAAAAGACGGAACGGTTTTAGTAAACGGAGAGCAATTTCAACTTAAAGATTTTCTTGAAAATTTCAATTTAAAATACGGCAATTTCAATAAAAACGCACTTGTGTATATCGCAGCGGATAAAGATATCAAATATGATACGTTTATGAAAGTATATGCGGGTGTCGTAAAAACAGGATTTAGGCAAATAGGGCTACTTACAAAATGAGGGTGATAATCTCTTTTTTCCTTTCTCTTATCATTTATATTGCTATTCTTGCTTTTTTATATTTCGTTTTAATACCGAAAAAAGAAAAAAAAGAAGAGGTGTTAATACATACGGCGATTGTTAATAATTATAAACCCAATATCCAAACAAAAAAACGTACTATTAAAAACACTATCAAAAAACCTGCCGTAAAAAAAGTAGAAGTTAAAAAACCGCCTAAAAAAGTAGTGAAAAAAGGTAGTAAAAGTGCTATGACTAAAGGCGGGAACATAGATTTTAACGATATTTTTAAAAATGTAAAAGCAAACGTACCAACTAAGCCGCTCAATTTTAAAAAAACACTTGAAATGAGTAGGTTTAAGGGTCTTCAAAGAATAGAAAAAGATTTGAATAAAATTAAAACCCTTAACGTTGACGTAACGATAAGTAGCAATAATAGCAATATAAAACAAGAGAAAATAAACGAAATCATAAATAAAATCGGTCAAATTTGGTATGAAATTTCTGATATTCCGGGAGAATATGCTAAAATAAACGTAATATCTCAAAACGGAAAAGTGAGTGCCGTTATTTTAGAGTCCAATTTAGACGAAGCAAAACAACAAGAATTGTTAAAAAAGATTGAAAGTTTGAATTTCGATAAAAATTTTAATCTTAATATATTATTCCAAACAAAGGTAAACAAATGAAAAAAATATTAATTGCTCTTTTTGCGTTTATGAGTTTTTTGTTCGCAAAAGAGATTGTAATTACGAAATATCTTGAAAACAAGCCTAAAATTGTAATTAATTATATCGGTCCTACTCAAGTTAAAAAAATTCTTGATATGGATATGAAAGTTTTGGATCATTTCCAATATACTTATAACGACGCGAATGCTACAAATGCGAATATGAAATTCAATTTTACATATAACAAAGCTAAAAAAACGTTAACTGTAAAGTACATAAAAAATAACAACGTAGTTCTAACAAGAATTTATAAGTCGAATACTTATGCGTTTTTCCCTTTTTTGGTTCATAAAGCTGTATATGATATAAACGAATATTTTCATTTGCCAAGTGCGAAATTTTTGATTAGAAAAGTTATCTATTCTATTCTTGTAGCGCCGAAAGAGTCCGCTATTTATTTATCTGATTATACTCTTTCGTATAAAAGACGCTTAATTAGCGGAGGACTTAATATTTTCCCTAAATGGGCGGATGAAAAACAAACTACCATTTATTATACTAAACTTCAAAGAAAAGCAGATTTATACAAATACAATATTTATACAGGGAAAAAAGAAAAAATACTTTCTTCTCAAGGTTTGTTGATTGTTTCCGATGTAAAAGACGGAAAACTTTTAGTAACCATGGCTCCGAACGGTCAGCCGGACGTTTATATGTTTGATCCGAATACGAAAAATTTGACGCAAATTACTTCTTATCCCGGTATTGACGTAAACGGAAAATTTTGGGGTGACGATAAAATAGTATTCGTATCGGACAGATACGGAGTGCCGTATGTATTTTCAAAAGATTTACGTACCGGTAACATTACAAGAGTATTATATCACGGTAAAAATCAGGTAGGAGTGGATGCATATAAAAACTTTCTTGTTGTGAGTACGAGAGAAACCGACAATGCATTTAAGCCGAATACATTTAACCTATTTTTACTTAATAAAAACGATGATTCTCTAAAAAGATTAACTTTCGGCGGACAGAATATGTTTCCTAACTTTTCTGTTGACGGAAGTTCGATTATGTTTATAAAAAGAGAGAATTTTTCTAGTAAAATTGGTATAATACGATTAAATGAAAACAAAGTTTTCTATTATCCATTACCGAAAATATTACAATCATTCGATTGGTAAACTAAAAAAAGGAGAAAAAAATGAAAAGAACACTATTAATCGGTGGTGTAGCGCTGGCGTTTTTCTTTGCTGGATGTAGTAAGCAACCTACACTTCAAAACGCAACTGAAACAAACCAAACTGCAACTCAAACACAAACGACTGAAAATCAAACTGCGGCAAATACTGCGGAGAGCGTAAATACTGAAAATGCAAAAGTTGAAGAACAAAATCTTCAAGGAATGAATGTAAGCGTTACTCAAAATAATCAACAATTTGCAAAAAAACTTGCAAGTATAGTAATTTATTTCGATTTTGATAAATATAACATCAGACCTGATCAATGGCCTAAAGTTGAAGAACTTGCAAAATTAATCAAAGAAAATCCAAGCAATTATACTGTTAGAATCGAAGGTAACTGTGACGAGTGGGGTACTGAAGAGTATAACTATGCTCTAGGATTAAAAAGAGCGAACAGTGTTAAAAACGCTCTTATCAAACTTGGTGTTGATCCTAAAAAACTTACTGTAATCAGTTATGGTGAGTTAAATCCTGTATGTACGGCTCATGCTAAATGGTGCTGGAGAAAAAATAGAAGAGACAATTTTACATATCTTCCATAATTTAGATACAATTCCTTAAAAAAGGAATTGTATGAAAAAACTTCTTTTTTTCCTGCCGTTATTTTTACTTGCTGAAGTAAATCCTTTTGATGTAAAAATCTCACCTCAAAATGCTAATTTATTAACTCCTCAAGAAAAAGCTATTTTACAAAATAAAGAAAATATCCAAAAGTTACAAACAAGAGTCGATTCCCTTGAAAAGTCAATCAATAAAATTACGTATAAATTAGTAAGTTATGACGAAACAATAAATAATTTAAATGATAAGCTTCAAGGTTTTAATACTTTACTTGATGAAGTTAATACGGCTCAAAATGATATAGCAAACTTAAAAAGAGATGTAAATCAAACGAAAAGTGATATAGAAATTTTAAAACAGAAAGTAGCCTCTCTTGAAAACAACGTAACGGCAATTCAAACGACTCTTAAAGAGATTATAAGAGTTCAACAAATTCAAAATCAAAATATAGAAAGTTTAAAAAACAGCATTAAAGTATTAATTACGGAATTGAAACAAAAACAAATTACTCCTAAAGAAGCAATGAAAAAAGCAAAAGAGTACTTTTATGCCGGAAAACTTGATAAAGCTAAAGAGTTATTTTTATATACGCTGTCTAAAAAATATTTACCGGCTACGAGTTCGTATTATTTGGGAGAAATCGCATTTAATAAACATCAATACGATATAGCGTTAGGATATTATAAAAAAAGTGTAGAGTTTTATCCTAAAAAAACTTCATTTACCGATAGATTATTATATCATACGGCAATATCTTTCGAAAAACTGGGTAATAATCAAGCTGCAAAGCTTACATTACAAAAATTAATTCACGATTTTCCAAAATCAAAGTATGCCGCTTTAGCAAAAAAAGAGTTGGAAAAACTAAAATAATTTGTTATAATAATTACTTATAATAAAAAAATTGAAGGATTACAATGGCAACTGTATATGGAATTGAATACACAGTAAAAAACTCAAAAGGAGAAGTTGTAGATAGCAACGTAGGACAAGCTCCTCTTGAATTTGTAGCAGGAAAAGGTCAAATTATTCCTGGTCTTGAAAAAGAAGTTGAAAAAATGGAAGTTGGAGAAGAAAAAACTGTTACAGTACCTGCAGCTGAAGCATACGGAGAATATAGAGAAGATATGATTCAAACTCTACCAAGAGATCAATTCGAAGGAATCGAACTTGAAAAAGGAATGACTCTTTATGGTCAAACTCCGGACGGACAAATGGTAGCTGTAACTGTAAAAGATTTTAACGATAAAGAAGTTACGATTGATTACAATCACCCGTTAGCAGGTGAAGATTTGACTTTTGATGTAAAAGTCGTAACAAAAAGAGAAGCTACTCCTGAAGAAACTTTAACAGGACAAGTTGGAGCGCAAGCTCAAGGCGGACACTGCGGAAGTGGAAACTGCGGATGCGGTCACTAAGACCTTCCGTCTTTTTCTTTTTATTATTATGGGTGACTGACACTGAAAGTTTAATCAGAGGAGTTATTTTTTCATTATGTTCTTTTATATTTTTAAATTTTTATGTTGTTATAAAAATTATTTAGGCTGTTAAGTTATTTTTTTGTTGAGGTTATTATTAATTTTTTTTTGTTTATATTAGTGTTTTTAATGAATTTGTGATAGTTTTAATTTTGAAAGAATATAGAAGTAAAGTTAGAGTTTTGGAAAGTTAAAAAAGAAGGAAATTATCCTCCTCCTACGAAATTTAAAGCTTCGACTTTATCGTTTTCTTTTAATTCGTATTTGTCCCAGTCGTCTTTTTTTACGATTTTCATATTTACGGCAACCGCCATAGTTTTATCCAAAACTTTCAAATCTTCTAAAAGTTTTTTTATCGTAGTACCTTTTGAAATCTCTTTTTCGTGTCCGTTGATTATTATTTTCATCTACTCTCCTAAATAGTTATCTCTTTAATGTCGGCGATGTCTAAGAATTCTTTGTAAATGGAAGCGATGAGACTTTTTCTGTTGTGTCTGATTTTTTCGTCTTCTACATTTACCATTACGTTATCGAAAAATTTATCAATTAAAGGTTTAAGAGAGATTAAAAAGTCGAGTTTTTCTTCTAAATTTTTTATATTTTTTACTTTTAAAAACTCATTATAAAGCTCTTTTTCTTCATCTTTTTCAAAAAGACTTTCATCCACTTTTATCGTATTCAAATCAAAATCTTTTACGATGTTGGCTACCCTTTTAAATGTTGTTGCAAGTTCTTTAAAATCTTCACTCTCAACTACTTCGTTTAGAAGTTTTATTTTTTTATCGATTTCAAGTAAGTTACTCTCACCCGTAGCAAGTACCGCTCTAATTACCGACGGGTTTACGTTGTAGAATTTGTAAAGTCTTTCAAAAATAAATTCGATAAGAGCGTTCGTATCGAAATTTTTGTAGTTTTGTTTTAAGTTTTGAATAGCTTTTTTAATATCAAGAGGAATATTATTTTCAATTGCAATTTTAATTATATGATTTGCGGCACGTCTGAGTCCGAACGGGTCTTTGTTACCTTTTGGGATTTTACCGATACTAAATAACGACATTAAAGTATCAAGATTTCTTGCGATATTTAAGATTGCCGAAATTTCATTTGAAGCGGTGTCGGTATATTGCTCTTTTATAGCCATGGCTATTTTTTCGTCAATTCCTGCTTTTAGTGCGTAATAATATCCCATAATACCTTGAAGTTCCGTAAATTCATAAACCATTTCCGTTAATAGGTCGGCTTTTGCGAGATTTACAGCCTGATTTACGGCATTTTGGTCTATATTAAACTCTTTTGCAAGAAACTCGGCTACTTTTTCTTCTCTTTTTACTTTATCATATACGCTGCCGAGTTCGTCCATATAAACGATATCTTTTAGTCCCTCTATACTTAAGCCGTTTTTAAGGTCATTGTGCCAGAAGAAAAGAGCGTCACTAAGTCTTGCTCTAAGTACTTTTTCGTTTCCTTTAATGATTTTTGAAAAATCATCCGTATAAGCGTTGCTAACTACGATAAAAGCGTTTGTGAGTTTTCCGTCTTTATAAACCGGGAAGTATCTTTGGTGTTCTTTCATACTTGTAATAATAACTTCCGGAGGCAGTTCTAAAAACTCTTCGTCGAATTTTCCAAGAAGTGCGGTAGGATATTCTGTAATCGCTACGATTTCGGCGAGCAAATCTTCATCAATTTCAACTTTAACGCCGTTTTGTTTTTCTATATTTTCTATCTCTTTTAGTATTTTATTTTTTCTTTCGTCTTGATATAAAATTACACCTTTTTTATCAAGCTGACAGAAATAATTCCCGACAAAATCAAGATAAATAGGCTCTTTAAAAACTCTATGCGGCATTGTAAAGTTGCTTGAAGTTACGCAAAAAGAATTAAAAGTAATAGCCTCGTCTTCCATCATACAAACAATCCAGCGAATAGGACGGATAAACTCTTCTTGACAAGTTCCCCATTTCATAGTTTTCCCGAAACTTAAGCTTTTTAGCCATTTCGTAATCATTTCCGGGAGCAGTTCTTTTGCTTCTTTTCCTTTTATTTCTGTTTTGTAATATAAAAACTCTTGATTTCCTTTTGTTTTGTATTCCACATCTTTCGGGTCTATTCCGACTTTTTTTGCAAAACCTTCTAAAGCTTTAGGGTTTTTTTCTACTATAGCTTTTGGAGCTCCCCAAATTTCTTTTGTTTCATCAGGCTGTTTTGTAGGAAATTCTCTGTGCCAAAGAACGAGTCTTCTTGGTGTGTAATAAAACGAAAAATTTGTTTTTAAATTATATTCTTCTAAAATAGCGAGCCATTTTTTTTCTATATTAGGCAGTTCTTTTAATAATGGAATTGCCGGTAATTCTTCAACTCCGATTTCAATCAACAAAGGCTTTAACATAAATGTCCTTTTTAATGCAATTTTATCAAAATTTGTTTCTTTATTGGTTGGGTGTTAAGAAAGGTGATTACGTGTCGATATTTATATAACACAAAAATTTTAAATTGACAATAAATTATAATAACTTGTTATAATTTATGGGATTAGAAAAGGAGAAGGGGATGAAAAAGTTGCTATTATTGATTGGAGGGGTAGTTATGAGTATGGCATTTACTTTATATTCTCCTGATTTTAAGGAGAAAATTTCACTTAAACACGTGTATCCGGCGTGCGGTGGAGAAAATATATCACCTACGCTTATATGGAAAGATGCTCCTAAGGAGACTAAATCATTTGCAATAACGATGTTTGACCCTGATGCGCCGACAGGTCACGGATGGTGGCATTGGGTTGTTATAAATATACCGACTAACGTGACCGAATTCCCCGAAAATGCCGGAAGTCCGGTTAGCGAATATTTTGATTTGGGATATCAGACTATAAACGACTACGGAGAGATTGGATACGGTGGTCCTTGTCCGCCTCCGGGGCCTCCACATAGATACATTATAACCGTATATGCTTTAAATGTTGCAGGTTTTAAAGTCAAAAGAGAAACCAATCCTCAAATAATCGCAAAAGCTATAGAGCAACATGCAATAGCAAAAGCTTCGATTATGGGATTATATGCGAGAGGATGGCGATGAGATTACTTTCTTTTCTCCTCTTCTTTTCTATTTTATTTGCAGGTGATTTGAATATGCTTTTAAATAAAATAGAAAAGAGTGAAGATTTATCCAAAAAAACTATGCAAGAAAGTGCGGGGATTTCTTATGTAATTACGAGATATCAGCTTGATATGATGCAAGCAAAATATCTTTCTGACGTATTAAAACATACGATTATCGGATATGGAGAAAACAGATATGGAATAACCGACCCGTGGAATTCGTATTTTATTCCCTATAATACCGTAGGTGTAAGAATTTTTCTTGATAATCAAGAACTAACAACCGCAAAATACGATAATGCTTTGTTTTTATATTCGAAAATTGATTTGAGTTTTATAGATCATATCGAAATTTATTATATGTCTCCGACGTATGAATTAAGTCCGGAACCTGCGTATATTATTATTAAACTTTATTCTAAAGACGCGAAAAGAGATGAAGGTACTAGAATTGCTACGAGTTACGGTACGTTTAAAAGTAATTCCCAGGTAGTGGATTTTGCTAACTCAGGAAAGTATAACGTTTATACTCATTTTTCCAGAGATTATATCGGACATAAAACGATTCCTTATAAAGATACGCTTTTAAATAGAGATTCTCTTACTTATCATTATCTTTTGTCTGTTTATAATGAAAAAACCAGATATCTTTTAAGTACGATTTTTTATAAACAGCACTCTTTTTTAGGATTGAGTGTAGACGGAAATATTAAGAAGTCGTTGGTTTGGACTAAATATTTACATTTTGGTATAGATCATAAATTTAACGATAACTTTACTTTCAAATACTCTTTGGATTATACAAACGATAAATCTGTTTTTGCCGAAAGTCCTACCCCGGTTTTTTATTCTTTACAATTTAATATTCCTTTGTATGACGTATTAATCAAAGGAATAGGTAAAGTTCATACTACGGAATTCGTATATAAAAAAACAACTTCGAAAAATAAATTCGTAACCGGTGTTAGTGCTAGATTTAAAAGAATGGATTATCCTACCATAAAATTAAATTCTTATTATTTCGATTACGAAGGAGTTAAAAGACAGGATATTTATACTGCATTTATGGAAAATAATTATCAATATTTGAAAAATGCCATTTTAACGTTAGGAGCAGCGTATTCGATTTATGAATCTGACAATATTAACGATAGGAAGTTAAAACAATACAAAATAGGAAATACGTATCTTTTAGATAAAAATGACGTTTTTAAGCTGTTTTTCTATCATTATGAATTCGGTATTCCTCCATATCTTATTTCTACTCTTTTAGGTGATAGTAGAAATATTGAACCGCAAAAAACTAACGTTTTTATTTTTAAATATAAAAGACAATTAAATTCAAGCAGTAATATAGAAGGTATTTATATGTATGCTAAACATAGTAATTATCTTTTATTTACGAAAGAAGGATTACAAAGTATTCCGGAACCTATGAAACTTAAAATTTTTAATGTTAGATATCACAAAAATTACAATATTATTAACGATTTTGTAATTGATGCAAGCGATATGATTTTGGAAGACGCTCCTATTAAGAAAATTATAAGAATAATTTTTTTAAACACACATAGAATAAAAAAATTCGATTTATTTGAAAGTTTGGTGTTTAGATATTCAAAATTCGGTGATTCTTCGAAAAGAGGTTACGACTTAAACGGTGGAGTTAAATATAACGTTAACGATAACTTTTCTATCTCTTTAAAAGCTCAAAATATTCTTAATAAACGCTATGAAAACGGTTATTTAACTATAGATATGAATACACAAGAAAGAGATGTAATAACTACGCCTTTGCTTGAGAGAAGCATAACTTTATCAGTGGAGTATATGTTTTGAAAAAAGTAATAATTTTATTGTTTTTTTCAGTAGTGTTGTTATTCGCATCGGCTAAAATAGAACTTTTTGAAAAATTATTTTCAACTCTTTTTCAAAAACCGGTAGTTTATGTGCTTACAAACAATCCGGATATAAAAAATGCCAATTCTAGAGTATTGATAGTGGTGAAAAGCTGTAAAAAAGCTGATGTAATTATAGGGGATGTAGATAAAAATTGTACTAAACCTAGATTTTTACTCGATTATTATAAATTTAAAAACAATAAAAATGCAATAGGCGCTTTTTATTGGAGAAAAGGAAGACCTCAGTTAAGACTTAGAAAAAAAGAACTGGAAAAATATCATTTATATATTTCAAAAGAATTTGAGGACTTTTTAGAATGAATTCAAAACAGTCAAAAAGCGTTTTTTTCTTAGTGTTTTTGATTATTGTAATGTTTTTGTTTAGTATGGTAATATGGATTACTTTTAAAAATGTAGAAAAACGTATATCGGAAGATACATTTGATTTCTTATTAAAAGAAGTAAAGAGTTTTTCAAGAAACATTGAAAGATATATTTTGCTAAAATATGGAAATATAAAAGTAGTATTGGAAAAACAACCGAAATTAAGAAGCGAGTTAGATTTGTATTTGAGTACATATATTACAAGCGATTTTAAAAACGTATTTTTAACTTATTATGACGGTAAATTTTTTAGAGTTATTGGAGATGGGAGCCTTAATCCTAAAGATAGGTTTGATTTTAATGAAAGATTTGAACCGACTAGAAAAGATTTGTGGTTAAAAGCGATAAAAACGAAAAAACCTATCTATTATAAACAAGATATCAAAGGTGTTTGGACTACTTATGTATATCCTGTATTGGATAATGATTCTAAAGTCAGTTATTTAATCGTAATAGATTTCTCTACGGAACCTCTTTCTTATATCGATAGTAATTTGATAATTTTGAAAAAATCTTTGTTTTTATTTATTTCAGTGTTGTTGCTTTCTGTAGTAATACTTTCTATTTTCTTATTTTATGATATCTCACGTCAGAAAAAAATGCAAAAACTTTTGGATAGATTGAAAGAACTGAACAAAACATTGGAGAGCAGAGTAAAAGAAGAGGTCGAAAAAAGTAGAGAAAAAGACAGACAGCTCATTATGCAATCTCGTCTTGCTTTAATGGGTGAACTTCTTAGTATGATTGCTCATCAATGGAGACAGCCGTTAAACGTAATCGGTGGGGTTGTAGCGGATATGGAAATGGATATGATGCTAAACGAAAATAATCCTCAAAAAACTAAAAGAAATCTTGAAACTATAAAAAAAATGATAAAACATTTGAGTTCCACTATAGATGATTTTAGAAAATTTTATAGAAAAGATAATGAAAAAAGAGAAGTGGATTTTGATGAAATATTGCAAGAAGTTTTAAACATAGCTTCTTCTTCTCTAAAAAATAAAAATATAAAAATTAAAAATCATTTAAAATGTAAACAAAAGATAAAAACTTATCCTAATGAATTAAAACAAGTACTTTTAAATCTTATAAAAAATGCCGAGGATATATTGATTGAGAGAAAAGTTGATAATCCAAAAATCGTTATAGAAATTTTTGAAAATGACGATAAATGTATAATTGAGGTAAAAGATAACGGAGGAGGGGTTGATGAAAAATATAAAGATAAAATTTTCGAGCCTTACTTTACGACTAAAAATGAAAAAAACGGTACCGGATTAGGGTTGTATATGAGTAAAAATATTGTGGAGCAGAGGTTAGGAGGAGAAATTTTGCAATATAATGATGAAGAGGGAGCGGTATTTAGGATCGTTTTGAGTAAGGATGCAAAATGAGTTTTGAGAAAATAATCGAAAAAACGAAACAGTTAAAAGTACTTTTCGTAGAAGATAACGAAGAGGCTCGAAATACGATAGGGAACTTGTTAAAAAGATTTTTTATAAACCTGAAAACGGCGACAAACGGAGAAGAAGGACTTCAAAAATTTAAAAGTGAAAAATTCGATTTGGTTATTACTGATATTAATATGCCTAAAATGAACGGGCTTGATATGTTAAGAGAGATAAAAAAAATTGACGATAACGTTTATACAATCGTCGTAACGGCTTATAACGAAACCGAATATTTTTTAGATGCAATAAAAATCGGAGTTGACGGCTTTATTTTGAAACCTATTGATTTAGAGCAGATTATTTCCGTTCTTGAAAAAATTATAAAAGATTATGTTAATAAAACAAATGCAAAAAAATATTATTCGTTATTAAAGCAGTATCAGGATATAGTCGATAAATCTTCACTTGTTTGTAAAATAGACAAAAATCACAAAATCACTTATGCTAATCAAGCTCTTTTAAATATTTTGGGATATGAGTTCGTAGAAATTCAAAATAAAAATTTTGAAAGTATATTTTTTGGAAATGTTAATTTTGAATCGTTAAAAGAACATGTGATTTTTAACGGAATTTTAAAAGTATTTACGAAAAGAGATGAAATAAAATATCTAAATGCGATTATTAAACCTTTTTATGAAAATGACGAGCTAAAAGAGTATATTATGCTCGCATATGATATTGACGATATGATGAAACCAAGAAGACTTTTGCTCGATTATATAAATACTCATCAAAATCCTTTAGTGGCTGAAATTTATATTGAAAATTTTGAAAATTTAAGAAGCCTTTTTGGTGAGGAATTCACCGAAAGACTTGAGAAAAAATTCGAAGAAATATTAAAAAGTAGTATGCCGAAATGTTTTAAAAAAATTTTTTACTTAGATAACGGAGAGTTTGCAATAGCAGGTGAACTTGAAAATTACGATTTTGGGAAAGTTATTAAAGAATTAAGAGAATATCAAAAAAATATTAATAACTCTACTATTAATATTCAAGGGTTGGAGTATGATATATCTATTTTGATTAGTGTCGCTATTGGAAAAGACGCTTATGAAAACGCGCGTCTTGGAATAAGAAAAATATTGAAAGATCATCGTAGTTTTATAATCGCAACAAATCTAAAAGAACAAATGAAAAAAGTCTCAAAACAAAATCTTGAGGTTTTGCATTTGATAAAAGAGGCACTTGATAAAAAACTTTTTATGTGCGTATATCAACCGATAATCAATAATAAAACTAAAAAAATAGAAAAATACGAAACGCTTGTGAGAATCCATAAAGACGGAAACTATATAGTCCCGGCGGTATTTTTGGATATTGCAAAAAAAGGAAGTTTTTATTCAAGAATTACGTATGAAGTTTTGAATATAAGCTTTGAAAAACTAAAAAAATTAAAAGAGCTAAGTATAAATATTTCGGAGATAGATATAGAAAAAGCGTCTACAAGAAATTATATTTATAAATTACTTCAGGAAAATCCTGATATCGCAAGCAGAGTGACTTTCGAGTTATTAGAAGATGCGAATTCAAGAAGTTCTCAAGAACTTGAAGAATTTATTAAAAAAATAAAATCATTAGGCGTTAAAATCGCTATTGACGATTTCGGTACCGGATATTCGAATTTTATCAGGCTCAAAAAATATCAACCCGATTTTCTAAAAATTGACGGAACACTTATTAGGGATTTACCAAACGATAGTTTTTCTCAAAGTATCGTAAAAGCTATTGTGGATTTTGCAAATTCAAACAATATAAAAACGATTGCGGAATTTGTAGAAACGGAGGAGATTTTTCAAAAAGTATGTGAGCTTGGAATTGATTATTCGCAAGGGTATTATTTTTCAAAACCGGTTTTAATTTAATATAATTATTTAAAAAAGAGGCCGGTATGAAACCTAAAATTTACGAAAAAAAAATTGTCGTATCAAAAGAAGATATCGATTTTAACGGGCACGTTAATAACCTGAAATATCTCGAATGGATGATAAATATTGCAATGGAACACTCCACCTATGAGGGCTTCGGTGTTGAATACTATAAAACACACGGAGTCAGCTGGGTTGCGAGAAAACACTGCATAGAATATAAACTTCCGGCGTTTGAGGGGGACGAGCTTGTTTTGAAAACATGGATTGATGAGGTTAAAAAGCTGCTTGTAATCAGAAAATATGAAATCTATAAAAACGACAAACTCATTACCCACGGCTTTAGCGAATGGGTTTTTGTGGATTTTAAAACCCAAAGACCGAAGAGAATTCCGGAAGATATTGTAAAAAATTTTTTTGTGGATTAGTTTATTCAAAAGTTTTTAAAAATTCCAAAAGTCCTTTTATTATATCTTTCGGGTTTGGAGGACAACCCGGGATAAAATAGTCTATGTTTAAATCATTTCCTTTTATTGCGTATGTTTTTTCAAAAACTCCCAAATCTTTTACACAATCTCCTATTGCAATTACCCATTTAGGTGATGGCATCTGGTTATAACAGTCTATTGCATGATGGTACATATTCATAGTCATTACACCGCTTAAAAACATAACGTCCGCGTGTCTCGGGCTTGCTACAAAATGTATTCCGAGTCTCTCTAAGTCATAATAGGGGTTGCTTAAAGCGTTACATTCGGCTTCGCATGCGTTACAGCTTCCGCTGTCAACCATTCTTATTGCCAGGCTTCCGGCAAAATGTTTTTTGATTTTGTTTTTTATCTGTTTTTTAATTTCTTCAAGTTCTTTGTCAAATTCTAAATTTTCGGTAACTATTCCCGTTTTAATTCTTTTTTCCCAGAATCTTAGCATTTTTATCCTTTATAAATCGTTTCCGGCATAACTTAAATCAAAACTTTTATTAATAAGCGGAAAATCGGCAATAATATCTTTGTAAATTGTAGTGTGAAACGCCTGCCAATTTATGTGTGACGGGTCACGTACGTAAAATCTGTCGACTATACCTTCTTTAATTTTCATATACATAAAAAGCTCACCGATAGAGCTTTCTACAAAACTCATATATTCTCCGTCTTTAAAGTTATTAAGTATCAGTTTTTCTTTTTTATCGGTTTTGAAATTTTTTATCATTTCAATTGAATTTAAAACTTCTTTTATTCTTACTCTAAATCTATCCGATACTTCGCCTTTATTTCCAAGCTGCATTTTATATCCGAAGTTTTTATAAAAAAGATTGTTTCTCACATCAATTTCAATTCCGCTGGCTCTCGCCGCCACACCCACAACTCCATATTTTACAGCCTTTTGTCTGCTTAAAGCCCCTGTGGTATTAAATCTGTCCCATAAACTTGCAATAACGTTTATCCAGTCTTCAAAAAACTCAACTTCTTTTTTTAAATAATCTATAAATTTGGTAAGTTCTTGATAGTCAATTTCAACTTCCTCTTTTATCGCCCCGAATCCGAATCTGTGTCCCGTGATTTTTGCCATAACTCTTCTTGCATCTTCTGCTAATTTGCTCATAAATGCAAGTGCAGCACCAAATCCCGCGTCATTTGGTATAAACCCTAAATCAGTTAAGTGATGAATAATTCTTTCAAGTTCAAGAAGAGTAAAATATTTTTGTTTAAGGGAATTCGGAATTTCACTTTCGCTTGCTTGAGCTAAAATATCCATAAAGGCAATTTGATAGGCAATGCTTTCATTTCCGCTGATTCTTTCAACTATTTTTTTGATTTCTTGAGGAATTTTGTTTTCAACCATTTTTTCAATTCCGCGGTACTTGTAATAGTGCCTAACTTCAAGATGAAGTATCTCTTCACCTGCTTGGGAAAACTGAAAATGTCCTGGTTCTATAATTCCTGCATGAATTGGTCCCACAGGTACTACAAAGACGTTATCTCCTTCGATTTCTTCGTATTTGTAAGGAGTGAATACCGTGAAATCAATCTCTTTTTTATTAAAATCTTTTCTTAAAGGATAGATGTGTTTTGGAAATCTTTCGTGTTTTACAAGAGGTCTATTGTCAAACGCCCCTTCAAATTCTATTCCGAACTCATCTCTTATTTTTCTCTCCATCCAAATGGCTGAGGGGTATTTTGGCATAAGTGATTTAACTGTCGGATTTTTTTTATCTACGCTTTGGCGTTCGATTTTATTGTCATAAACATCAATTATTTCAAAGTTATCTAACTTATCAAGTGCAAATCTGGCAATTAATCTCATTTCATAATCCCTTCAATAAAATCAAAACTTTGTGGAAGTAAAAGCAAGGCGGTTGAAATAAAAAGAATTAGAATCGCAATCATTTCGCTTTTATAAACTGTTTTTTCTTTTTCATCTCCAATGTATTGCATATCCTGATAAATATGAACGAATCTGTAAAATATAATGCTAAGGAGTATTAAAAGAATAAAAACGGCTCCAATCATTAAAAAGAAATAATTTGAATCTTTTGCAATGTCAATCATCGCTTTAAATCCGTATATTTCACTGAAAAACATAGGGCTTGGAGGAAGGGAAATCACCCCTAAAAACATAGCACCAATCATAAAAGCGGCAAATTTATTGAGATTTTTCAATGTGCCTTTGAATATATATTTTTTGTTTTGTTCTAAAATCTGTGAGCTTATAAAAAGACCCGGTTTCATAAAAGCATGAGCGGCGAAATGAAGAAGTGCCGCAAAATATCCTCCGCTTATCCAAAATAGAGCAATTAAACTCATATGTTCAATTCCGGAAAGTGAAAAAAGACGAACAAAATCTTTCGCCCTGTAGATTAAAAAACTTACAAAAAAGAGAGTTATTAAGATATAAGTGTATCCGATTCCGATTAAATGGGAATAATTGATATGTTTTTCTATCATTGAAAACCTGAAGAATCCTAAAATTATCGCACTCTCAAGTATACCGCTAAAGAGTGCTCCGACTTGATAAACTGAAGCTCTTTCAATATCCGCCAGCCACAAATTCATCGGAAAAAAGCCCATTTTAATAAACATCCCTATCATTACAAATATAAACCCGAGCTCAAAAAGATAATCGTTTATTTTTTGAGTGTTGTTAATTAGTGAGTAAAAGTTCATAGCATTTTCGCCCAAAACATCTTTACTCGCTGCGTAAATTAAAATTATTCCAAAAAGAATAAGCGAAATTGCGATTGCTCCGACTATCAGATATCTCCACGCTTCAATGTCCGCTTCTTTTGAAACTTTTACTTTTATCATATATACGGTTGATAAAGTCGCAAATTCAAGCCCAACCCAGTAAAGCCCCATGTTGTTTGAAAGGATTGAGATAATTATTCCTATCCAAAAAACCGCAAAGAATCTGTAAAACCTTTTGATTGATTTTTTATTAAGTTTGATTCTATCTGGCAAAGAAATCATTGAAGCAAAAACCGCAACGGCTACTATTGAAGATACAACAAGAACAAAACTTCCAAGTTTATCAATATAAAAATAGTCGTTTATAAAAGGGTGGGTAACCGTATAGATTACTCCGAAAAATATTGTTGAAGCGATAAAAGCCATTAGGGTTCTGCTTATTTTGAAATAACTTAAAATAAATACAATTAACGGAGGCGCAAAAAGAAATTCCATCTATTCTCCTTGATATTTAAAAAGTAGGTTGATAATTAAAATAAACATCATCAAATCAAAAAATACTCCAAGTTCAATAAGTGAAGGCATTCCGTTTGTTGCGACAATTCCGAGTAAAAACAAAGAGTTTTCAATAAATAAAAAGCCCATAATTTTTGCAATCATTTTTTTGTGTTCCATTATTAAAAGAAGTGAAAGAAAAAGCGAGCTTATTGAAATTGCCACAAAATTCGGATGTGTTGTGAAAGAATTTAAAACAGGCGTAATCAGATAATATGTAAACACCAAAACAATAGGGACTATTATCGTTAGATACTGAATTTTTATAATTGGAGTTATGTCTCTGTTGATTTTAAATCTTACGGTTATTTTTTTAAGTACTAAAGGAATAATCAAAAATTTTATAACTATTGTTAGTGTTCCCATAATTACCAGTTCTTTACTTCCTAAGTATTTTCCGATTACTATTGCAATACTTCCTAAAATCAAAGAATTAAGTCCGTACCAAAAATAGAGTCTAAAGAGTCTGTTTGTAAAAAGCGAAGCAATAAGTACGGCAATAAAAAAGCCTATTAATACGTTTATCATTTTACTCTCCCACCACATAATAGATAAATAGCGATAAAAATCCGAAAATTATCGCAATTCCAAGAAGATTCGGCACTTTAAAAAGTCTTAGTTTTGCCGTATTCACTTCAATTAAAGCCACTGCAACCGATACTAAAATAAGTTTAAGAATAAAAACCGTAACAGCCAGGCACCAGCATAGATTCACCCCAAAAGGTAAAAAGAGACTAACAAAAAGAGTTGCGAAAATTGCAAATTTAAGAGCACTTGCCATTTCGATTAACGCCAAATCGGCACCTGTACTCTCAAGAATCATAGCTTCATGCACCATTGTAAGCTCAAGATGAGTTTCCGGGTTGTCAACAGGAATTCTCCCGTTTTCCGCAATCAGGATAATAAAAAAGCTAATAGCTGCTAATACAAAACTTGCCGCGTGGTTTATGTCAAAATAGTCGTTCAGGTTCAAAACGGCTTTACTGATTCCTATACTTTGTCCGATTAGTGAAATGCTGAAAATCGTTAAAATCATAGCAGGTTCAACAAGTGCCGAAATAAAAGCTTCTCTACTGCTACCTATTCCTCCGAACGCACTTGCACTGTCAAGCCCTAAAAGCATTAAGAAAAACGTTGAAAGAGATAAAAGTCCGGTAATGGTAAATGCGTCGATGAATGAGATGTAAAAACTTCCATGAAAAACCGGTGGCATTAAAAATACGACCACTACAATAGGAGCTAAAATCATAAATACGGCAATTCTGCTTATTAGACTCGATTCTTTTGCGTAAACAAGCTCTTTATGAATAAGTTTTGCAAAATCTATATACGGCTGAAATGGGCTCATTGGTTTTTTAAATAGCAAAAACATTTTTATTGATTTTGTAAGCCCTAATAAAAACGGAGCTATTAAAAAGATAATGAGAATTGTCAAGATATAGTTTATCATTTGTTTTCTCCGAATAAGAATTTATAAAAAATTGACATTACAATTACTTCGAGTACAATATTTCCCCAACTGATTTCTTTGTAAAATACTCTGAAACTAAATAGGGCAAATATCAAAAGCATAAAAATAAGGCTTGAATATCTGTGTCTTTCAAAATGAGAGAGCTTATATACAAAATAACTTAGAAAATTCAGTCCTTTTACTACATTGTCGTATAAACTTTTTTCAAAAAGCGGTTTTATATGTACTTCATAAAGTGATGACGTAAATTTGGTTTTATGTCCTGAAATCGTTTGAGTATGAGTATGAACTTCCGGGCGATAAAGCCATTCAAAAAATCTTCTGATAGGTCCTGCAAAACCTGTTGCTGAGTATTGAGATTTTGCATTTGTATTGTATCCACAAGCCCATGTGTGATAGATTCTAATTTTTGGATTTAGGTATTTATAAAACGCATATATCGCAAAAACGACAATTATAAGTCCAGCTAAGATTAAAAGAGGAGCAACCGCTCCGTTTGAATTTAGTGAGTGCATCACCCAAATATTTTGAAAAAGTTTGTGATAAATATCTGTAATTGGTAAAGAATAGTTAATAATTTTTATAAAAAACGGCATAAAAAGCATAAGCGAAATTACAACCCCAGCCATAAGAATCTGCCCTGTCAGCATTAATTTGTTTACTTCTTTTGCGTGTTTTGCATTTTCGCTTCTTGCAAGACCTAAAAAAGTAATACCAAACGCCTTTACAAAACAAGCTATCGCAAGTCCACCGGTTAGAGCCAATGCAAAAATCGCAAAAGGAAAAGAGAGTTTTAGTACAAGATTGTCAATACCGCTTGAGCTAAGCATTGATTGGAATATCATCCACTCACTCAAAAATCCGTTTGTAGGAGGGAGTGCAGAGATTGAAATAGCCGCTATTAAAAACATAAACGCGGTAATCGGCATAAGTTTTATAAGTCCTCCGTAGCTTTCTATATGTTTTGTTTGGGTGGCATATAAAACGCTTCCGGCACTCATAAAAAGAAGAGATTTAAAACTCATATGATTTAACGTGTGATATACTGCTGCAATAAACGCAAATGCTGCAAGAGCAGGGAGTTTAAGGTATGTAAAAATCATACCAACCCCGATCCCTATAAGGATAATTCCTATATTTTCAATTGAATGATTCGCAAGAAGTGCTTTTATGTCATGGCTTGCAATGGCATACAATACCCCGACAAGGCTCGAAATAGCTCCTAATGCTAAAATAATCACTCCCCATTCAATCTGCCAGTTTGGAATAATAAAGAGAAATCTCAAAAACGCATAAATTGCAATCTTTAGCATAATCCCACTCATGAGAGCAGATACTGGAGAAGGTGCAGCCGGATGGGCGTAAGGCAGCCATACATGCAGCGGCACGACTCCGGCTTTGCTTAAAAATCCTACGGTTATAAGTAAAAAGAGTAAAGTTGGGTATTTAAAATCAGCCGCTAATTCTTTTAAAGTTTCAAAATTTGTAAATAAAGAATCTCCCCCGAGCATTAAAAAGAAAAGCAGAATAAATACAAATCCGAAATGAGTCATAAAAAAATAAAATCTTGCGGCTTTTATCGCTTCGTCGGTAGGTTCAGTTAAAATTAACTGCCAGCTTGCAAGGCTCATAAGCTCCCAAAAAAACAAAAACGGAAGTATTTCATTTGATAGTACGACACCTGTCATTGAAAATATGAACGTAAAATAATGAATTAAAAAATGAGTTTTTCTTTTTATATGAGATAAATATCCCGTCATATAAAAAAGATTTGGAATTACTCCAAGAAGTATTAAAAAAAGAAACAACATTGAGAGTGGATTCAAACTAAACATTAACTTTGCCTTTAAGTAAAATTTAAGGAAAGAAAAACTGACGAAATTATACTTCCATTTACTTATAAAATGCTTAAAAAAATGTTAAAAAATGTTAAAATGTTACGAACATACTCAAGTAGTTATTTAAAGTTTTTGCTATCGATGCAACCACATCTTCTTTTTTTATTCCCTGAAAATATTGATATTATAAATTTAGTTATAAAAAAATACAAAAGGGACTACGAAGGATGAAGTTAAATTAAGAAAAATAGTGCATTATGTTTAAAAACTTGAGAAAGTTACCTTATGTAACATATTAATTTCATTTTATATTTTAATGTTACTAAAGTTCACATAATAAGTTGAAGATGTTATTGTGTGTTATGATTCTTAAACGTTATTTTTAGAAAATTGTTACAATTTTTCAACTTTATTATTTTAAAGGATGAAAAATGGATTTACATAATTATTTGGGGTATTTAATTATTTCGATTTTGACTATTACAAGTCCGGGAGCGGCAATTCTACTTGCAATCAATAATTCAATGAAGTATGATTTAAGAGCTGTTGTCTTTTCAAGTCTTGGAAATATTTTGGGGCTATTTTTATTATCGTTAGTTGCAATGTTTGGTGTTGGAGTATTAATTAAAACATCCGATATGTTTTTTTGGATTTTAAAAATTATAGGAGCTATTTATCTTATTTATCTTGGAGTAAAACATATGATAAGTGGTCATAAAGAATTCCATTTGAGCCAAACAAATGAGCATATAAGAAATTATAATCCAAAAAAAGTTTTCATTAAAGGATTTCTTGTAGCCGCTACGAATCCGAAACCTATACTGTTTTTTACGGCAATTTTTCCATTATTTTTATCAACGAATCATCCGGTTGTGTTGCAATTTTTTATAATGACGTTTACTTTTATGGTTATTTCTTTTGTTTCTCTTATGACTTATGGTCTTATTTCCAAACATGCAAAAGCCTGGTTTTTCGATGAAAAAAGTTTGGAATGGTTTTATAAAATATCGGGAGCAGTATTCGTATTAATGGGTATTGGGATGTTGTTTATTAAAAAATAAGGAAAAATGATGTTTTGGTTTATTCCTCTTGTAATATTTTTAGCGGTTGCTATTTTTTCTCCTGGTCCCAATAATGTAATTGCTATGAGTGTCGGGTTTAACTATGGGTTTAAAAGAGTTATTCCTCATCTTTTGGCGGTGGTGGTCGGATTTTCTATTATGCTTTTTGTGGTAGGTATCGGGATAAAAGAGCTTATTTTAAAATACCAAAGTGCATTTGAAGTAATGAAGTATTTGTGTAGTTTTTATCTTTTATATCTTGCATACAAAATCGCAACTTCAAAGCCGAACTTAAATACAAACGAAGCAAAGCCCATAACTTTTAAAGAATCCTTGCTTTTTCAAGTTATTAATCCTAAATCCTGGATTGCGGCACTATCTATTGTTACAATCTATTTGCCAAAAGATAATTTTTTAGCGGCTTTATTCATTACGATAATAATTTCGGATATTTTGATAGTATTGGCGATATCTACATGGGCGGTGCTTGGTAAAAGTTTTAATAAGATATTCAAAAGTGAAAAAACTACAAAAATTTTTAATTTTTCTATGGCGATACTTCTTGTCGTATCTGTCTTGATGATATTGTTTGTGGAGTAATATATGAAAGAGAAATTTTAAAGATTAAAAAAATCGTAATTTACAATTTTTATACCGCAGTTTATAAATTTTTTGTCATTGGTAATAAATAGTTCACATCCGTTATTTTTAGCACAAATACATTGTAAAACGTCTTCCAAGTCGGTTTTGTGTTTTTTGCAATAATTTATACTTTCTAATATAGTGTCTTTACCGAATCCTACGATATTCCATTCTTCTATTATTTTTTCAAAAAACTCTAAAATTTTTTCATTACCTTTTAGAATATAATAGATTGTCGTTATCATATCTTCACTTATAAAAACTTCAAAGTCGTTTTCGATTAATTTTATAAAAAGATTTTTTGCTTTAGTGTGGTTTTTTCTTTTAGAATCAAGCAGGTCTATAATAATATTCGTATCTAAAAATATTTTATCCATTATATTTTTCTCTCTTTTTTTCTTTTATTTTTTGAGAGGTCATATCCTCAAATTCTCCGTTTGCAATACCTGCAAATTGTAGTAATTCTTTAATTTCTTTTTCTTTTTTTCTTTTAATAAATTCTTCAAACTCTTTTGCATATTTAGCTGAAATAAACACTCCTTTTAATTTGTTTTTTCTTTTGTCAACAATTTCTACGAAATCATACTTGTCAAGAATTGAAGAGTTTCTGGCTAAGTCTCTAATACTTAGAGTTGTCATTTTTGTCCTTTGTTGTCTTTTAGTCTATTGTAATACATAAAAAAGTTTTTGTCAAATTTTTATGAATTTAAAAAAACTATTTTTTTATCAGTTGTGTTATGGTATTTGACAAAAAATTTTTAAATTTAATAATATTTTATTAAAAAAGGAGAAATGATGAAAAAGTTTTTATTATTTACAATGTTAATGTCAACGCTTTTGTTTGCAAAAGATATTGTATATATTCATGCTTATGCAACATATCCTTGTCCGAGTGGAAAAGATTTAAAAGGTAAAGGTGAATATCTTATTCCTAACAATACTAAAGGGGTAGTTTTACAGTGGAATAAAAAATATACTAAAAAAGGTAGTATTTTTGCACAAGCTGATATGTGGGTGGAAAGTAAAGTGAAAATTTTAAACGGACCTTTAAAAGGAAAAATTTTAATGATACCTCATATATATTTATTTTTAAAAAAATAATTTATTTCCTTTTTTTATTTTTATATTTTGAATAAAAAAGACCTTATGAATTATCTAACATTTGCAAATAGTTTTTATAAATAGGCTCATCGACGAATAATCCGTCGATAGTAAAAGGACCTTCACTCTCAAACCTTTTAACTATCATTTTTGCAAATTCCAAGTCTTCGTCAAATATTTTATTGGCTATTTGGCATTGGGCCGGGGTGATACATCCCACACCTTGCATTCCCAAGTTTTTTTGAAGCAAGCACCAATTTTTAAACCCTTCCAAGTCTTTGTATTGTTGATAAACAAAACCTATCGGGGTTATATTCAGATATCTCGCCGTTAGAGTAAAATCACTTAAGATTCTATGAATCAAAGGATTATTTAAATCTATCACGCTATGAGAGATTTTCAGTTCGTTTAGAAGGTCGTATATTCCTATATAAAAAGTTGTAAGTTTCGGGTGTTTTAGCTCTTTTAGGTTAAAAAAGGCTTCTTTGGTTTCGATTGAGGCGTGGATTTCTTTTTCGGTTTTCATAAATACATCGTCGATATCTTCTATACTTCTGACTTTTGGGATTCTAAAAGCGTTGAAGTTGAATTTTTCTAAAAATTCGATATCTTTTTTTCCTCCCTCATCAAGCGCGTTTACTCTTATGACTATCTCTTTATCGATTTTTTCAATATGGCTTAAAAATACGCCTATCATTACCCTTGCTATCTCTTTTTTATCTTTCGGGACTCCGTCTTCAAGGTTTAGCATGATTATATCTGTCGGGAGAGAGTCGATTTTGTTTAAGTGTTTGACTTGATGTGCGCTTACCATTAAAGCCGAGCGTTTTTTTGTTTTTGCAAGAGGAAATTTTTTGGGAGGTTTTATGAGGCTTAGGGCTTTTTGAATGTCGTTGTTTTCTACTATTTTTTCGAGTTCGCTTATATCTTCGAAAATCATTTTTTATCCTTTTGTGCGTGGATATAGAGATATAAAGCCTCTATCTCTTCTTTTGTTAGGTAGTTGTATTTTGGCATTACCGAGAGATATTTGTAGTGAAGTAGTCTTTCTTTTAATTCGTCATAGCTTACGTTTTGAATATTCGGGGCTTTGACTACTTTTAGGATTTTTTCGACCGTGCCGTTTTTGTGTTTTTTGGTTACGTAATATTTGGCTATTATTTTTCCTTTTGCTTTTTCGCCGTGACATTTGGCACAGCTGATACCTCTTGGGTTGTGATATAGCATTTTTCCGTATTCGTAGTTTGTAATAAACCAATCCTGAGAGAAGGCGTAAGTTATTATCAAAAATAAAAGGATTCTTTTCATATTTACTTTCACTTTAAGTTTATTCAATTATGTTAAAATTCTGAAATATTTTACCAAAAAGGGAAAATTATGACAATTCTCGACGGAAAAAAGCTGTCAAATAAGATAAAAGAAGAGTTAAGAGGTGAAGTAGAAGAGCTCAAAGCCAAAGGTATAACTCCCGGACTTGCGGTGATTTTGGTCGGAAACGACCCGGCAAGCCATGTTTATGTAAAAATGAAAAGAGACGCTTGTCAGGATGTTGGAATTTATAGTGTCGTACATGAATTTCCTGAGAATATTACTGAAAAAGAACTTCTCTCAACTATCGATATGATTAACGAAAATCCGAATATTCACGGACTTTTGATTCAATTACCTCTCCCAAAACATATAGATACTACTAAAATCTTAGAAAGAGTGTCTCCTAAAAAAGACGTTGACGGGTTTCATCCTTATAATATGGGAAGACTTGTCGAAGGACTAGATACTTTCGCCCCTTGTACTCCGCTTGGAGTTATGGAGCTTTTTAAGGAGTACGATATCGACCTTGTAGGAAAAGACGTATGTGTCGTGGGAGCAAGCAATATCGTTGGTAAGCCGATGTGGGCGCTACTTGTAAATGCTTGGGCGACGGTAGATATTTGTCATATCGAAACTCGTGATTTAGCGGCTCATACTAAAAGAGCCGATATCGTAATCGTAGGGGTTGGGAAGCCTAACTTAATTACAGAAGATATGGTAAAAGATGGCGTTATCGTTGTAGATATCGGAATAAACAGACTTCCAAGCGGCAAACTCGTAGGGGATGTGGATTTTGAAAACGTAAGTAAAAAAGCTTCTTATATTACTCCGGTACCCGGTGGTGTGGGACCTATGACAATCGCAATGCTTCTAAAAAATACGGTAAAAGCCGCAAAAAATTTCGCAAAAGAGGTTAAATGAAAGAAAAGTTAAAAAAACTTTATCACTGGTCCAACTCTTGGACCGGTACGATCGTAATCGTATTACTTGTAATATTTTTCTTGGCTCAAGCGTTTGTAATTCCGAGCGGAAGTATGAAGAAAACTTTACTTCCAGGAGATGCGTTATTTGCCAAAAAATTTGCATACGGAGTACCGATTCCTCATATTCCTTGGATAGAAGTGCCGATTTTGCCTGATTTTAGAGGAGACGGGCACTTAATAGACGGTCCGAGACCAAAAGACGGAGATATTGTAATTTTCAGGTTTCCTTTGAAAGTGAAAATGCATTTTGTCAAAAGATGTTTTGCCGGAAATGGTGATGAGGTGATATATGACGACAAAGGTTTTTGGCTTCATCCGAAAAACGGCAACGAATATGTAAAAAAACATTTCAAAGGATTCGAGACAAAAGAGTTCAACGGCAAACTTTTCGTATTGAATCCTTATATGAAAGAGCATAGAGGAATACATTATATCAATCAAAACGTAACGTTTTTCGCACTAAGACAAAGAGCTCAAGAGCTTGTGGATTTTGCTGGATTAAACAAATACAGCGGATACGTGCCTTATAAAGAAGTCAAGAAAATAATCAATCAAGTAATCGCAGCGGCGGCTCTTCAAGGAGAAGACGTATCGCCTCAGCAAATAGACGTCGGAATGGGATTTTATCTTAAAGACGGAAAAGTTCAGTTTTTCTATTCGAAACTTGCAAAAGATTATTTCTTAATGATAGGTGATAACAGAGACGAGAGTTTTGATAGTAGATTTTGGGGACCTGTGCCTTATAAACTCGTAGTAGGAAAGCCTTGGTTTATTTATATGAGCTGGGATAAAGATTTCACTATCAGATGGAATAGGGTAGGAAAAACTATCAATGAAATCGAAGAAGAGTTAAGAGAAGGAAAACAACCTTATAAAACCGCAGGATGTGAAGGGTATTAATGGATTTTGTTATTAAATTTTCGGCTATGATTTTAGCCTTTTTGGTGGCGATTATCGGGCATGAGATTATGCACGGACTTGTTGCAAAATATTACGGAGACGAAACGGCAAGTAGGGAAGGAAGATTATCTATCAATCCGATAAAACATATCGACCCTTTCGGGAGTATCGTTTTTCCGATAGTTTTGTATCTTTCGCAGAAACTCGTAGGCGTTGAAAATCCTATAATTTTCGGGTGGGCTAAGCCCGTGCCGGTTAATATTTTTACAGTAGTGCAAAACGGAGGATATTTGGCTGCCGTGGCTGTTAGCTTGGCGGGAGTGACGTATAATTTTATTATGGCGCTTATCGCTTCGAGTATTATCGGGTTTGTTTATCCTCCGAACAATTTGATAGAAGCGTTTCTCTTTATGTTTTTATTTTATATGGTGGTGGTAAACGTAATTTTGGCGGTATTCAACCTAATACCCGTACCTCCGCTTGACGGAGCGAACGCTATAAAATATCTTTCTTTACATTTTAGGTGGGAAAGTATTGTGAGGTTTTATAACAAAATAGAGCCTTACGGAATGATAATTTTGATGATTATTCTTTTTACGCCGCTTAGCGATTATATCTTTATGCCGGCAAAAATTATTATTGCTTGGCTTTTAAGTTAAAGGCGGTTATTTTTTAAACCAGCCTTTAACTTTTTCTATCGCTTCATCCAAGAAACTTTTGTGCTCTTTTATCTCGCCAGTAAAGCTTTCGTGTAATTTTTCAAGAAGTTCTCTTTGTTCGTCGTTAAGTTTTTTAGGATATACGATGTTTATTATAGCTATCAAATCGCCTTTTCTTCCCGTATTCGGGTCGGCTATACCTTCGCCTCTGAAGATTATTTTGGTGTTGTCTTTTGTATTCGGTTTGATTTCTATCTCTTTTTCTCCGTTTAGAGTAGGAATTTTGACTTTATCTCCTAAAATAGCGCTTGTGAAAAATACCGGGACATCTACTATTAAATGGTTTCCTTTTCTTTGGAAGATTTTTGAAGGTTTTACGTTAAATATCAGATATAAATCTCCTCTGCCGTTTGGATATTCGTTTCCGTGTCCTCTCACTCTCATTCTCATACCGCTATCAACCCCGGCAGGGATATCCACTTTTATTTTTTCGCTCTTAATCACATACCCGCGACCTCTACACTCGTTACAAACTTTTTTAGGAATAAATCCTCTTCCGCTACACTGAGGACACGTTTGGGATATTCTCATAAAGCCGTTTCCGACTACAATACTTCCTCTTCCGTGGCAGCTCGGACACGTTATCGTCTCTTCGGCACCCGTACCTTTACATTTTGGACAAAGCGCATAATAATCTATCTCTATTTCTTTGCTTATTCCGTATATCGCTTCTTCAAATTCAAGTTCGACTTCCACGGCTCTATCCATATCGTACGGCATATGAAATTCTTCATATCCGCCGCCACCGAAAATGTCATTAAACATATCGAAGATGTCGTTAAAATTGAAGTCCGTTTTGTATCCTCTGCCCTCTAAACCTTCTTTTCCGTATTTGTCGTAAATCGCTCTTTTTTCGTCGTCGCTTAATACTTGATAAGCTTCGTTTATCAGTTTGAATTTTTCTTCCGCTTCTTTATCTCCCGGGTTTTTGTCCGGATGATATTTCATTGCGAGTTTTCTATATGCTTTTTTTATTTCCACTTTTGTCGCGTTTTTGCTAACGCCTAAAATTTCATAATAATCCATTTCCCCTCCTGGAAATTTTTGTGAAATTATATCAAGTAAGCGGGATTTTGTAGATGTATGAAGTAATAGGCACACCAGTAAGCCGGGTTCTGTTTCGGAGGCTATTTATCTCGGCGCGCACCTTGCGGTGCCGCTCATGCGGAGGGTAGTGACGCAAGGCTTTACCATCCCTCCTTGCTGCGGGGTGGGTTTACCAAGCAGGGTATGTCGCCATACCCTCTGGTGAGCTCTTACCTCACCGTTTCACCCTTGCCTGTGAGCCCGAAGGCTCCATCGGCGGTCTGTTTTCTGTGGCACTTTCCCTCGCCTTTCGGCGGCAGTCCGTTAGACTGACCCCTGCCTTGCTGCAGCCCGGACTTTCCTCTGGTTTCCCAGCAGCCTCCCGGTGTGCCTTTATATATAATTATACCAAATTTTAGTATTTAGAGCCGCAAATATATTCGCAATCTTCAAGTACGTACGCCTCATGTACTTCGCCGGCAGGGACGTTTAAAACATCCCCGGCTTTTAGGTGATATTGATTCTCTTTTGTATTTATTATCATTTCGCCTTTAAGCATTACTCTTATTTCGTCATAAGGGTGTTTATGCCAATCGTAATATGTACCCTTGCTATCGCTCCAAATGAATATATCCTTAAAACCTTTTGCTTTTAACTCCTCTATCATTTCAGAGGTGGTTTTTTTCATACTCCAACATCTCCTTTCTTAACGTAACTTTCAGTTTTGCCAAATTATCAAGATGTCTTCTTAGTCTTCTTGCCGATGCTTTTGTATATTTTACCTTAATTTTTTCAGTTTCGAATAGCGCTTCTTTTAGTTCTTCTTCCACTTCATTTAGTACTTTATCAAGTGATTCAATCGTTGCCATTTTTCTCCTTTTTTATATAATTATATCAAAAAATTTAACTTTCTTGATATAGATTGACTTAGAATTTAATTTTTATGAAATTTTGTCGAAATTTGCTTTAAAACTCTTGACTTGGCGGGCTTTTTTTACTACAATTTCATCACCAAATGACATTGGGCTGTCGCCAAGTGGTAAGGCAGCGGACTTTGACTCCGTCATTCGGAGGTTCGAATCCTCCCAGCCCAGCCATTTGAATGACGCGGGGTAGAGCAGCCTGGTAGCTCGCCGGGCTCATAACCCGGAGGTCGTGGGTTCAAATCCCACCCCCGCAACCAAAAAAATTTAAAGACTAAAACTCTCTGACACTAAAGCTTAATAACTCAGCATTTTAATACCAAATTCTCTCAAGATATAATCCGTTAGGTGGTGCGAGATGTTTTGATATGAGCTTTCCGTTAAGCTGTGCTTTTAGGTCGTTTAAGCTTAAGACGTCTTCGTTTATTTTTAGTAAAAAATCGACTATTATTCTTATTTGACCTCTTAAAAAGCCGTTTCCTACAATCTTGATAACCGTTAAGTTTTTATATTCGAAAATATCGGTATGATATATCTCTCTTACGTAAGAATTGACACTACTTCCTGTTTTCGCGAAATATTCGAAATTGTGTCGGCCTTTAAGAATTCGAAGCGATTCTTTTAAAAGCGGATAGTTTATATTTTTGGGATAATATGTTACGTAATCCGCCGTATGTGGAGAAAAAATAGGGCTTATTAAATATCTGTAGCTTCTTTTTTTGGCATCGAATCTCGGATTGAAGTTTTGGGGTGCTTTGGAGAGTTTTTTTATGTGAATGTAAGGATGAAGTATTTTATTAAGGCTATTTTGTAGTTTTTCTATTTCCCAAAAATAGGGTGAGTCGAAGCTTATTACCTGATTGAGAGCGTGAACGCCTCTATCCGTTCTTCCTGCGTGTTTTACTTCGGAGATAATATTTAATTTAGTTAGTGCGTGTTCTATCTCGCCTTGGATTGTTTTTTTTCCGGGCTGTTTTTGCATTCCGTAGAATTTACTGCCGTCATAAGAAATTACCGCTTTTAAAACTTGACTTTCCATTTATATAAAATCCCTCCGATGATAAAAAATAGTAGCGGAATTATAAGAGCTATAAAAAAGCTTTTGTTTGCAAATGTTGCTACGATATAAATTGCCAAAATCAGTATCGAATAGCCTAAAGTGTGTTTTTTATTGAGTCTTGGATGAAAAAAACTTATAAGCGGTATGAAAAATAGTAGTGATAAAGGAATCAAAGCAAAAGGTAGATATTTAGTAAAAAGTTTTTTGTTGTAGTTGAAATAGTTTGAAAAATTAAAAATCGAGATTTTTATTTTCGGAATTTTTTGATTGATTTGCATCTCTTTAAAATTAATATAAAAACTGCTGTTGAAATCGTAAATATTTCCGTTATTTAGGGTGAATTGCAAATAACCTTTGTCGTTTTTGAGGTTTGCGTTTTTAGCGATTATGAATCTGTCCGTTTTTGAGTTGTAGAGATATAAATCGGAATAGCTTTTTTGTTTTGATTTTGTGGCAAAGATTGACCACTCTCCGAATTGCTGTGAGATTTGAGAGCTTTGAAAGTTAAATTTGGCTTCTTGTTTTTTTTCGTTTTTTAGGTTTTTGAATGCGACTTTGGAGTAGGGGATTGAGACGAAAAGTATGAAAAGATTGATAAGAGAAACTCCGAGCGCTAAAAAAATGATAACTTTTAATAGTTTTATAGGTTTGAATCCTAACGAAAAGAGAGCTATTAATTCCTGAGTGTCACTAAGCCTTGCGTAAAGTGATGAGGCTGAAATGAAAAATGCAAGAGGAATTGCGATAAAAACTATTTGAGGCAAGGATAAAAGATATAGTTTTAAAAGCTCTATGAATGTTATTTGAAGCCCTGCAGTTATATTTGAAATGGAGATAATAAATATCAATGATACTATAAGTGCGATAATAGAAAAAAGAGTGAAAAAGAGAGGAAAAAATTCTTTTAAGAGATATTTCGAAATTTTATCCATACAGCTTGCTCCATAACTCTAAAAAATATGAATCGAAAAACCATGCCAAAAACATTCCCATTGCCAAAAACGGAATAAAAGGCAATTCGATGTCTTTGTTTGCAAAACGATTATATAACGAAGGAATTATAGCAAGCACGGCGGCTAAAAATATAGCGATTAAAGAGAGTTTTATCCCGAGCACCGCTCCCATTGTCCCGGCAACGATAATATCTCCCTCTCCCATCGCTTCTTTTTTTATGAGATACGAAACATAAAACCTAATAAGGCTCATTCCACCCATCATTAAAAGAGCGTTTTTGAAGTTTTCGATAATATCGGCAGAAGAAAAAAAAGCGAGCGTTAAAGCTAAAAGATTGAGGCTATCGGGTACGGCTTTGTAATCGAAATCTATCATACTAAGGGCTAAAAGAGTAGCGAAAATAGCGAAATTTACCAAATAAAAAATATCTATAGTTTGCATTTTATAATAAATCGCTACTGCTAAAAGACCCGTTAAAAATTCGATAATAGGGTATCTTATTGATATTTTAGCACCGCAGTTTGCGCATTTCCCTTTTAGGATAAGCCAGCCTAAAATCGGTATGTTATGCCACGGCTTTATCTTCTGGTCACACGCTGGACAACTGCTTGGTGGTGATATTATGCTTTTATTTAAAGGGACTCTGTAAATTACGACGTTTAAAAAACTACCTATACAAATTCCAAGTAAAAACAAAACGATGTAAGTATATATTTCCAATCTAAATTCCTCCGAAACGTCTTTCTCTTTTTTTGAACTCGGTAATTATACCGTCTAATTCCTCAGGCGTGAAATCGGGCCAAAGCGTTTTTGTAAAAAACATCTCGGCATATGCGATTTGCCACAGTAAAAAGTTGCTGACTCTTATTTCTCCGCTCGTTCTTATAAGCAAATCGACATCTCTGCTGATATCGAGATTTTTTTGGATGTTTTCGGGTGTTATTTCTTCGTTTTTTTCTATCATTTTTTTTACAGCTCTTGTTATCTCGTCTCTACTTCCGTAATTTAAAGCGAGTACTTGAGTTAATTTTTTATAATTTTTTGTTACTTCTTTAGTGTATTCTATTCTTTTTCTAAGAGCCGGAGAAAACTTTGAAATATCTCCTATTACTTCGAATTTTACTTCGTTTTGTATATAAGTCGGAAGTTCTTTTTTTAGCCAATTATCCAAAAGTCTCATTAAAAAATCGACTTCCATTTTCGGTCTTTTCCAATTTTCAGTCGAAAAAGCGTAAAGCGTAAGTACCGAAATTTCAGGATTATTCGCACAATATGTCGTAATTTCTTTTACGACTTCGGCACCTCTTTTGTGTCCCTCAGTTCTTTTTAAGCCTCGTTTTTTAGCCCATCTACCGTTTCCGTCCATAATAATAGCCACATGCATATCATACCCTTAAGTCAAGTAGTGAATTTGAAAAATCATATATCGGTTTTACTTCTTTTTTTATCGTTTGAACTATCAGGTTTATTTCGTCTTTGTATTCTTGAATTAAGCGGATTGTAGCATCATAGGGTGAATAAACAGTTAATCTTGTTTGTGTGATAACCCCCTCTATTTCTCCTAAATTGCTAAAAACCGCATAAAATTTAAGTGAATTTTTTTCGTATTTATATTGCATTAAAGCTTTTCTTTTTTCGTTTATTATCAGATGATGTATTTTTTTCTCAAATGCAATTAAAATATTCATAAAAAATAAAAACTCGTCTTTGTTTTTTGCATTTGCCAAATGGTGTAAGACCTCGTCTTTTTTTAAAGAACTAAACTCTTTTGGAAGTGTAATTTTATCAAGTGTTTGTAGGATTTTGGGATATTCTTTTAAATTTGTTATTTGAACGGAGTTTTTAAATTCTTTTATCTGAGCGAAATATTTTTTTCCGACCGCAAGAGGAATATCGCTTTTGGTTTCTACTTCTTTATTTCCTATTTTTACCAAATAGGTTATCGGATTAAGCTCTTTTTTTACTTCAAGTTTTACGGGCAAAGAAACGTTAAAGGTCGCGGGTGTTTCCAAGCGGTTTAGAGTTTTTAGAATTTTTCCTAATTTAGAGAGATTTAATGGCATCGGTTAGCTTTAATGCGATGTTTTCTTTTGTGTCTTGAGGTATTTTTATCTCTTGATTTTTAGTTATGAAAATAATTTCGTTTTCATCACTTCCGAAATCGTTTTTTGTTAAAAGATTTAGGCATATGGCATCAAGATTTTTCTTTTTAAGAGCGTTTTTGGCGTATTTAAGAGCGTTTTTTTCATCTCTTTCGGCTTTGAAACCTATGCGTATAAATTTTTCGTTTTTTAGTGATTCTAAAACGTCTATGTTTTTTTCCATTTCGAGTACCATTTTTTCACCGATTTTATCTTTTTTTAATTTGCCCGGAGTATATTTCGGCTTAAAATCGGCAATGGCTGCGGCCATTATGAGATAATCGGGGTTTTGTTCTTTTATTCTTTCGTAAAAATCCTGAGCGCTTTGGGCTTTTATTTGAGGTATCTCTTTTGAGAGGTCGTGTTCTTTGCTTGATATCAATACGACGTTTGCGCCTTTTATATAAAAAGCTTTTGCAAGAGCTTCTCCCATTTTACCGGTTGAAAAATTACTCACATACCTGACATCGTCTATTTTTTCAATACTTCCGCCGGCAGTTATGACTACTTTTTTGTTTTCCCAAAATTCATCTTTAAAAACCTCTCTTAAAGCCCTTAAAAATATCTCGTTAGGCTCGGCCATTTTTCCGATACCCTCATCACCGCACGCAAGAAGTCCGGTGTTCGCTTCTATGCAGTTGAGGTTTTTGATGGCTTTTTGGGTAGTGGGATGAAGATACATATTGGTATTCGCACTCGGTGCGAAAAGTACCGGGGCGGTTGTCGCAAGGTATGTTTGTAGCAAAAGATTATCCGCGATTCCGTGAAAAGCTTTATTTAGAGTGTTTGCCGTTGCCGGTGCTATGATAAAAATATCGGCCCATTTTGCATAATCGATATGATTAAGCTCGCTGCTCCAATCTTCGTTTTCTTCGATTAAGACTTTTTGGCGAGTGAGCGTTTCGAATGTAAGGGGTGAAATGAATTTTGAAGCCGCTTTTGTCATTACTACTCTTACGTTGTCTCCTCTTTTTACAAAAAGTCTTATAAGCTCGCAAGTTTTATATATAGCAATGCTGCCGGTGACACCTATTAGGACGTTTAATTTTTTCATTTCACCCCTTTAAACGTTATTTTTTACCGAAAAATTTGTAATAGAAGTTTTTTACTATTTTTAAAGGAGCTCTGCTTATAGCCAAGCTGCCTTTTGGTACGTCTTTATTTACCGTACTGCCAGCCGCAATCATTACGTCGTCTTCTATTACGACAGGAGCGATTAGTTGAGTGTCGCTTCCGACAAATACGTTTTTACCGATTTTGGTTTTGTATTTCGCTTTTCCGTCATAGTTACACGTAATCGTACCGGCTCCGATATTCGTACCTTCGTCTATTTCGCTATCTCCAAGATAACTCAAATGTCCGGCTTTTACGCCTTTTAGTTTGCTGGCTTTAACTTCTACGAAGTTACCGATATGAGTATCTACGAGTTCGCTTTTAGGTCTTATTCTCGCCATCGGTCCTACGCCGCTGTTTTTAATTACCGCTTCTTCGATAACGCTTAGAGGTCTTATTTCGCTCTCGATGATTACACTTTTTTTAATAACGCATCCGTTTCCAATCTCACACTCTCCCTCAAAACTCGAATAAGCGTCGATATAAATGGTTTCAGGCAGATGCATAATAACACCCGCTTGCATCCATCTGTTTTTTATACGTCTGCACATAATCTCTTCTGCGTGCGCTAAATCTTTTTTTGAGTTTACGCCTTTGAAGTTTTCTTCGTTTACTTCGATAGCGGCTACTTTTAGTCCGTCTTTTACCGCCATTTCTATTATGTCTGTTAGATAATACTCTTTTTGAGCGTTTTGGTTGCTAAGAAGTGGCAAATACTTTTTCATAACGTCTTTCGAAAAAAGATACACTCCGGCATTGACATATTTGATTTTAAGCTCCTCAGGGCTTGCGTCTTTTTGTTCCACTATTTTTTTTACGTTTCCGTTTTCTATTACTACTCTTCCGTATCCGTCCGGATTTTCAAGCTTCATAACGCTCATAACTATATCGGCGTCGATGTCTAAGAATTTTTTAAGCTCGTCCGCTTCGATAAGCGGCATATCTCCGTTAAGTACCAGCACTTTATCCCCGCGAATAGGCACTTCTTTAACGGCTCCTCCGGTTCCCGGGAAATTTTCGAGGTCTTGTTTTATTATGTTTACGGGATAATTTTTTACGATTTCGCTTGTTTTTTCGTATTGAAAATTAAGCACGACGTCAACTTCGGGTGTCAGTCGCAAAGATTCTTCGATTACATATTCTATCATTGGTTTATCGCAGATTTTATGAAGTATTTTTGCGGTTTTGGATTTCATACGGGTACCTTTTCCCGCTGCGAGAATGATAACCTGTAACATTTATATCCTTTTTGCCGATATTATATCAAAATAACAAAAACCACTCTAAAAGGTGAAGAATGGATTTAGCAACCGTCATAGGAATTGTCGGGGCTTTAGGTTTGATTATCGCCGCTATGGCAATGGGGGTGGGTATCGGACCGTACATTGACCCGCAATCAGTTTTAATCGTTGTTTTGGGGTCTATTATGACCCTTTTTATCTCCAATAAAATGGATATGATGACAAAATTCGCAAAAGTTTTTATGATTGCGATAAAACCTTCATATCAACCCAATTACGAAGAATTAATTAAAAAGTTGGTGGATTACGCCACTCAGGCAAGAAGAGACGGAATACTCTCTTTAGAACAAGCCGCCGCAAACGAAGAAGACGAATTTTTAAAAAAAGGTCTTTCAATGGCTGTGGACGGCAATGAGCCCGATACGATAAGAGAACTTCTTGAAATAGATATAGAACAGATGGACGCAAGACATAAAAAAATGGCGTCTATTTTTAGTAACTGGGCCGGGCTTGCCGGGGCTATGGGGATGATCGGTACGCTTGTAGGGCTTGTTGCGATGCTTCTTAACATGTCCGACCCTTCAGCAATCGGTCCGGCAATGGCGGTTGCGCTTTTGACCACACTTTACGGGGCTATGATAGGTAATATTTTCGGAAGCCCTGTTGCAAATAAACTTCTTATTAGAAACGACGACGAAATATTGGCAAAAACGATGATAATCGAAGGTATTATGTCTATTCAAGCGGGAGATAACCCGAGAACCTTGGAAGCTAAATTATTAAGTTTCTTACCGCCGAGCCAAAGAAAATCACAATTTGAATAGGACTGAAAATGGCGAAAAAAAAATGTAAATGCGAATGTCCCGAATGTATGCCCGAATGGCTTGCTACATTCGGGGACTTGATGAGCCTTTTGTTATGTTTCTTCGTGCTTTTACTCTCGATGTCCACAATGGACGCCAAAAAAGTAAAAGAGGCTATCGGTTCTCTTGCGGGTGCTCTAAGCGTTCTTGAGGGAGGTACCCAAACCGAAGTCAGCCGAAACAGAATCCAAAAAGCAACACCGATTGAAAAAACGGACGAAACCGCACAAACCGTTAATAGACTCTCAAAAGCAATTGCCGAATTCAAACAATTCACTCAGGGTGGAAAAGGTCCTCAAATCACTCTTGAAGAAGGAGAGGAAGGTTTTTATATTAGATTGCCTGCCGATATTACGTTTGCTCCGGGTAGCGCTCAGATAAATAATCAAGACAGCTTACTCTTTTTGAAAAGAATTGCTATAATTATAAAAGAGTATTTACCGAAAAATATCGATATTCAAGTTAGAGGATATACCGATAATCAACCGCCGCCGAAAAACAGCCCTTATAGAGATAATTGGGAACTTAGTGCGGCAAGGGCGTTGGCGGTACTTAAAATTTTGATTAAAGACGGAGTGAATCCGAAACAATTAAGCGCTGCGGCATACGGACCGTATCATCCGATAGCAAGTAATAACACCCCTGAGGGTAGGGCGAAAAATAGGAGAGTCGAAATATGGTTTTTTGCAAAAAAAGACAAAGAAAAAATAAAACAATCGGTGTTGGATAAGGTTAAATGAGAAAACTTCTTTTAATACTTTTTCCCCTGCTTCTTTTAGCGGCGGCGCCGCAGATTCCAAGCGTTAATCTATCTCTTACGGCACCGCAAAACCCGAAACAACTCGTAACGGTTTTGAATATTACTCTTTTAATGACCTTTTTGGTGCTTGCACCGAGTATCGTGCTTGTGACCACTTCTTTTGTGAGACTTCTTGTGGTTTTCGGATTTTTGCGTCAGGCTTTAGGGACACCTCAATCGCCTCCGACTACGCTTTTGGTCTCATTATCTTTGGTACTTACTTTTTTTATAATGGAGCCGTATGCAAAACAAGCCTACAATCAAGGAATAAAGCCGTATATGGAAAACAAAATAGGCTATGAGCAGGCTTTTGAAAAGGCGGTGACTCCTTTTAAAAAATTTATGCTAAAAAACACGCGCGAAAAAGATTTGGCGCTTTTTTTTAGAATAAGACATCTCCCGAATCCAAAAAGCATAAACGACGTACCTTTGTCTATTTTGGTTCCTGCTTTTATGATAAGCGAATTAAAAACCGCTTTTGAGATAGGGTTTTTGATATTCTTGCCGTTTTTGATTATAGATATGGTCGTAAGCTCCATTCTTATGAGTTTGGGGATGATGATGTTGCCTCCGGTGATGATTTCTCTTCCTTTTAAAATTCTCATATTCGTACTTGTTGACGGGTGGAATTTGATTGTTATGGGGTTGGTGCAGAGTTTTAGGTAGTGGAAATGGTAAAGTAGTGGAATTGTGAGTTTGTGAAATTGGGAAAATATAGTAAAAATTGACAATTTTTAATGGAAAATCGATAATGAATAATTGCAAATTAAAGGAGTGAAATGACTTGTAGTAGTTTTGGAAAGTGCGGAAGTTGCGTATTATGGCAGATGCCTTATAGCGAGCAGCTTAAGATGAAAAGCGAAAGATTAAAAGAGATGTTTAGTGATTTTGAGATTCCTCAAATCGAAGTGATTCACGGAAGTGACGAGCATTTTAGAGCAAGAGCAGAGTTTAGAGTTTGGCATGAGGGAGATAAAAGTTTTTATGCCATGAGAAAGAGAAAAGAAGACGGCAGAGGCGTTATTCCTATTGAGGAATGTAAAATCGTAGATAAAGCGATATACGAGATAATGAATCCGCTTTTAAGAGAAATAGAAAAAAACGAAAATCTTAGATTCAAGCTTTATGAAATTGATTTTTTAAGTAATTCGAAAGGCGAACTTATCGTAACTTTGATATACCACAAAAAAGTTGATGAGAGCATTGCGGAAGATATTAAAAAATTAAAAGAAAAATTTAAAAACGTAGATTTTATCGTTAGAAAGAAGGGCAGAAAATACGTTTTTGATAAAAACTATTTAATAGAAGAATTAAACGTAGCCGGTAAAACTTACAAATATAAAATTATCGAAAATACCTTTTCTCAGCCGAATCGTCAAATGAATCAAAAAATGATAGAGTGGGCTTTGAGAAATTCGTCTCATTTAAAAGGCGATTTGGTCGAGCTTTATTGCGGAAACGGAAACTTTACCATTCCTCTTAGTGAAAACTTCAAAAAAGTAATTGCAACAGAAATAAATAAAGAATCAATAGAAGCCGCAACGTTTAATGCCGAAATTAACAATAGAGATAATATTACTTTTTTGGCAATGAGTGCGGCTGAATTTTCTCAACTTAAAAAAGAAAACTCACCTCTTCTTTCTTCTTATGATTTAAAAAACGTACTTATCGACCCGCCAAGAGCGGGACTTGATGATAAATCAAGAGAGTTTGTTAATAGTTTTGAAAATATTATTTATATCTCTTGTAATCCCGAAACTTTGCATAGAGATTTGAAAACTCTTGCCAAAGGTAGAAAAATAAAAGCTTTTGCGTTTTTCGATCAATTTCCTTATACGAATCATATGGAGTGCGGAGTAGTTCTTGAGAGAGATGGGTGAGAGAGGGGAAGAGATGGTGATATTGTGAGTTTGTGAATTTGTGAGTTAGTGAAATTGAAGAGTTGATATAAATGTAAAATTAAGCAACCCGAAACAATTGCAAATTTTAATGAAAAAAAAGCGTAAAAAAAGCACACAAGCTTGAAAAGGTCTGTGCTTTTTAGCTTTTTTGTAGTGGTCGAAATTTGCTCTTTTGTTGAGGGTGGTTAATTTTTGTGTAAATTAGTAAATGTTAGAGATAGTGAAAAAAATAGTGAAATAGTGAGTTTGTGAAATTGGGAAATTGGAAAATGATTAAAAAATGGATAAGGGATAAGGTAATAAATGGAATTTAAGGATTTGGTAGGTGAGATTTTTTTGGTTTTGTTTTTTTTGGGAATTACGATAGGTGTAATAATTGCTGAAAAAATAAAGGGTAAAAAATGAAAATTTTAGTAATCGGTGTTGGAGGAGTCGGAGGATATCTTGCTTATAAACTTATAAAATGCAACAAAGACGTAACGATTAGCGCGACTAAAAAAACGATAGAAACAATCAAAAAAGAGGGCTTAAAAGTTATAGATGTCGATAAAGAAGAGATTGTTTTTCCAAAGACGGAGATAAAAGGAATTTACGATTTAATTTTTGTCACGGTAAAGTCATATAATATCGATAATATTTTGCCGTTAATAAAAAATCACTCAAATGAAAATACAAGAGTCGTTCCTATTTTAAATGGAATAGGGCATTTTGAAAAGTTTGAAAATTTAAACGTAAAATTATTAAAAGCGTGTATTTATATCCTCTCAAACAAAAAAGATATTAACGTTATCCATAAAAAAACTCCTCTTTTTTATCTGTGTGTGGAGGATGACGAGGTAGTTAGAAAAGCTTTTGAGGGGTGTGATTTAAAAGTTAAGTTTAGTGAAGATATTAAAAAAGATATTTGGAAAAAATATCTTTTTATATCTACTTTCGCTACCCTTCAAAGCTACTATCAAAAGCCTACCGGTTGGATTATGGAACAAAAAAGAGATGAGGTTGAAAAATTTCTCGATGAAGTGATAAAAATTGCAAAAGAAGAGGGTGTTGATTTAAGTGAAGAGAAAGAAAAAGTAATAAAACAGGCTTTAAATATTCCGTATGAAAGTAAAATGAGTATGCAAATCGATTTTGAAAAAGGAAATAAAACCGAGGTTGAAAATTTAACCGGATATCTTGCTAAAAAGAGCGATTTTATCAACCAATATTATTTGAGGCTGAGGAATGGAGTTAAATAAAAAAAATTTAATCACACTAATTGTTTCTTTGACTTTTGGCTTTATTATTTTTATTTATTTCGTTGAGCAGAAAAAAAGTGAAAAGATAAATTCAATTATTAACAACCTTTATGTTGAAAAAAAAGATCTTTTTCTTAGCGAAAAACAAATGATTTTTTCGGAAGCCGAACTGATAAAAGATTTGATTTTCGATAAAAAAATCATTTCCATGATAGAAGATTATATTCAAAATCCCGGTGAAAAAACTCGGGATGATTTAATTGTAGAACTTTTTCCCAAATATTTGGTATTAAAAAAATATAAAGTGTCTCAATTTCATTTGATGTTGCCAAACGGTGCTTCTCTTATTAGATTTAACGATGTAAATAAATTCGGAGATATAGTAAATGAAATGGCAAAAGCTGCAAATTATATAAAGTTTAAAAAAGAACCTTTTAGCGGTTTTATTTTAACCAAAGAGGGATTAAAATTCGTAAATATTTTTCCTTTGTATAAAGAAGGAATACATTTAGCAAATATTGAAATTGCATTTAATTATAGAGATTTTTTGATGCATGTGTTTAATAGACATTACATTGCTTTTTTAATAGATAAAAAGTTTTTACCAAATTCCAAAATGCCTCTGTGTAAATTAAATCCAAATTACGTTATTGATGGAGACGTTTGTAAATATTTTAATAAAGTTCACGTAAAAGTGGATTTTAATAAACATATAAATATATTAGGAAATTACATAGTGTTTTCTTATCCGATTTATTCTTTTAATAAAAAAATAGGTTATTTTATAAAAATTATTCCTATAAGCTCGATAAAAGAGATAAAAGATATTAGTTTGAGTTATACTAATTCCGTAATCTTGATTGCTGTAATATATTTTATTATTCTCTTTTTCTTAATACTTTATTATAGATTTGTGGTTGTAAAAAGAGTGGCTGATTTGGATAAATTAACTCAAATTTATAATAGAAGAGGATGCGAAAAATTTTTAAAATCGTATAAAGATTATTCAATTATTCTTATAGATATCGATCATTTTAAACAGATAAACGATACTTACGGACATGATATCGGAGATAAAATATTACAAGAGTTTGGAAAGTTATTAAAAAGCAGTGTTAGAGCGAATGATATTGTGTGTAGATGGGGAGGTGAAGAGTTTTTGATTATATTACCTCATACTTCATATGAAAATGCGGCGGAAGTCGCCGAAAAAATCAGAAAAAAAGTTGAAGAGACAAAAATTTTCGGAAATATTCAAATTACTATCTCTTTAGGGGTAAGTCAGTTTAACGGAAATTTTGAAAAAACTTTTAAAGAAGCGGATGAAAAACTATATATCGCTAAAAAAACCGGAAGAAACAAGGTTATTTTTTAGCTAAATAACTCTCAAGAATTTTTTTAGCGGCAAGAGAGTCGATTCTTCCGTCTTTTTTGTGTTTTATTTGGCCTTTTATCTCTTCTTCTACGATAGCGCTTGTGAAACTTTCGTCTTGAAATTCTATTTTTCCGTCAAAATCAATTAAAGTTACGAAATGTTTTATTCTTCTTTGCATCTCTTCATTTGTAAAAGGAATACCTACTACCAAAATATCTGCTTGATATTCTTTTAACAAATTACTCACATCTCTTGCGGCTTGGTTTCTGTTTTTTCTGATAATAGCAGGTAAGGGGACTACAACCGAGCCGTTTGGAGTATAAGCCGCTCCTATTCTTTTTAATCCTACGTCGATAGCAATAATTTTTTCCATATTTCCGCCTTTTGATGAGTTTTTAGTCTTGCATTTAGAGGACTCGGGCTTGTTAGGTATATTATGTTGATATTCGGAAAATGTTTTTTTATGACTTTTTCCGCCGTTCTTGATGTTACGGCAACTTTTTTTATATTCGGATATTGTTTTAAAAGTTTATTAATATTACAAGGTTTTATGATTTCAAGATTATCATCTCGTGAGTTTCCCTCTTTTCTTTTACATTCGCATATAGAGTCCCATAAAGCTATTTTGTGTTTTTTTAAAAACTCTATTTTTTCTTCTATGGTTTCGGGTTTTTTGTCATTGAATATTATCGCTAAAATATCCCAGAATTGATTTTTCGGATGAGAGTAGTAAAAATTGTTTTCGAACGATTTTATAGAAGGGAAAGTTCCGAGTATTAAAATTTCACTATCATCGAAAATTATAGGTTTGAACGGATGAATTAATTTTTCCACTTTTTTCCTCCCGATAATTTCACAACTTCAAAACTCACTATATCAAATTTTAACTAATAACAACCCTACGTTTTTTTCCATTATTTGCAATTGTCTTTGGTTGTTTAATTTTACAATTTTTCGATTTCACAAACTCACAAACTCACAATTTCACTGATTCATCATTTTACTATTTCACAACTATATTACCCATTAAAATATACTTTTCCGTTTTTTATTTCCACTTTTCCTTCAAGTTCCATTTCATACAAAATAGAACCGTATTTTTTTAAAGCATCGTTTAGGGTTAATATTTTTTCATCGCTTTTTACACCTAAATTATCACAAAATTCATCAATATCCCAAATAACTTCGGCTTGATTCGTAGCGGCGAGATATCTTGTACCGCTGCTTTCGTTGATTCTATGAGGAAGTACGAAAACTTTTTTTCCGTATTGTTGAGCCCACTCGAAACTTCTCATACTTCCGCTGTTTTTTTCGGCTTCGGCTATAATTAAAAAATCACTTATCGCTACAATTATTCTGTTTCTTTGTACGAAGCTGTATTTTCTTGGGAGATACTTTTTTTCATATTCTGAGATTACAAGAGCATTTTTTTGCATATCTTTTATAAGGTTTTCGTTTGTTTTGGGATAAAAAATATCAAGAGAAAAGGGAGAAACCATTATGGTATTGGGATATGCTCCTTGATGTGCATGGGTATCTATTCCAAGAGCTCCTCCGCTAACTATTGTGAATTTTGAAGAGAGTTTTTTTGCAAGTAGTTTTGTCATATCTCTTGAATATTTTGTAGCTTTTCTACTTCCGACGATTGCTATTTTGGGTTTTTGCAAAAGAGATAAATCTCCTTTATAGAAAAGCTCGAAGTCTAAATATTTAATTTTTTCCATTTTGACTTTTATATAATTGGTCTATTGTGACGACTTGCACTCCTTTTAAAATAGGAGCGGCGCTTTTTAGAGCTTGGAAAGTGATTTTGTGAGGGTGTCCTATAGCTATTGCATAACCTCTTCTTTTTGCTATATTTACGGCTTTTTTTAATTGATTATGGATGTAGGTTATGTCTTCTTTGTTGTCTAAGAAAATGTTTCTTGAATATAGCGGAATATCGTAATATTTATCTGCAAGTGCGGCTTTTGAATGAGGAGTGGTTTTTGAATCTACAAACCCCATATTTTCTATTTGAAGTACTTTAAAAAGTCTTTTCATAGAAGCGGTATCCGAGGTGAATTTGCTTCCGGTGTGGTTGTTTATAAATTTTACATTAGGAAATTCTTTTTTTATTTTCACCATCGTAGTGTAAATTTCATAGTAACTTGATGTTGTTTTTAGCGTATGAATTTCGGGTTTGTTCCAGCTTATTGCTTCCATAGGGACGTGGACCATATAGTCTTTGAACTCTTTTGCGTAAATTGCCGTATTCGGATGATATTTATTAGGCGGGAAAAACGAAGGTGTTATTGCAAAAGGTATTGATTTTATAGCTTTTACCTGATTTTTAAAAGAAACGTCGTCAATGATTATTACGAGTTTAGGTTTTTTTGTGAGTTTTACTATAGGCTTTGGTTTTTCTTTTTTTTTCGGAGGTTGTGTTTTTACTGCGTGTTCGTAATCTTTTATTTCAGAATAAGTGGTTTGTTCGGGTTTGGTTTTTGCTTTTGGTTTTGGTTTTGAGAGCTCTTTTTCTAAAACTGAAACTTTGTTTTGAAGCTCTTTTAGATTAATTTGAGTTTTTGCAAGTTCTTTTTTCGTCTCTTTATTTTCGTAAATAAGTTTTCCAAGAAAAGCTCCAAGTCCCAAAATTACCAAAATAAGTACGAAAACTATGGATTTTAAGATTAAATTATTGGAAGTTTTTTGTGTTTTTTTTACAGTCTTCTTTTTCGGTTGAGTTTTTTTGGTTGTTTTTTTCTTTTTCATTTATCAAGAATAATTTCTACTTCCAAAGTTTCGATGTCTTGGTTGGAATTGGTTTTTATTACGACATCTTTTACGTGAAGATATTTTTTTACTACGTCGATAAGCTCTTTTTTCATCTCTTCAAGGTTTTCTATTTTAGTATTGGCTCTTTCGTATGCAAGCATCATCATTAATCTGTCTTTTGCGACGTCTTTTGATTTTTTCTTTTTGAAAATATCAAACAAACTCATTTGAATAGTCCTTTTAATTTATCAAGAAAACCTTTTTTGCTTTTCAGATCCAAAAATTCAACATCTTCACCTTCGATTCTTCTTGCGATTCTTCTAAACGCTTCTCCGACAAGAGATTTTTCGTTTAGTACGATAGGTTCTCCTAAGTTTGTTGATTTTACTATATCTTCGTCATCAGGAACGACACCTATTAAAGGTAACGCCAAAATATGAAGCACGTCTTCAACGCTTAGCATTTCGCCTTTTTCTACGAGTTCCGGTTTTAGTCTGTTGATGATGATATGCTTTTGTACTTCTTCGCCTTCTTGGGCTTTTTTACTTTTTGCATCGATAATTCCTATTACTCTATCGGCATCTCTTACCGCACTGATTTCAGGAGTTGTTACCACAAGCGCTCTGTCGGCAAGATATATGGAGTGTTCAAAACCGCTTTCGATTCCGGCAGGCGAGTCGATAAGGATATAATCGAATTTTTCTTTTAGGTCGTTAATTAATTTTTCAACTTTTTGTTTGTCAAGTACGGTTTTGTCTTTTGTTTGGCTTGCAGGCAAAAAGTGTAGGTTTTGGGTTCTTTTGTCTTTTATAATCGCTTGAGAAAGGTTGCATTTTCCTTCCATTACGTCCACAACGTCGTAAACGATTCTGTTTTCAAGTCCTAATATCATATCTAAGTTTCTAAGACCGATATCAAAATCCACCGCAACTACTTTTTTACCTCTTAAAGCAAGAGCCGTTGCAATATTTGCGGTTGTAGTTGATTTCCCGACACCGCCTTTTCCACTCGTAATAGTAATAACAGTACCCAATTTTTCTCCTTTTATTTTACTTGCGAAATTCACGCTTGTGAACTTTGCAAGTAGCCCAAAAGGGCAAGAGATTAGTTTTCGTCAGGATTAACGATTTTGTTTTTAGTAATCCAAGGCATCATTTCTCTTAGTTTTTTACCTGTTTGTTCAAGTAAGCTATTTTCAGTTAATTGTCTCTCAGCGTTCATTCTTACATATCCGGCTTTTCTTTCAAGAATGAAATCTTTTGCGAATTTTCCGTTTTGGATTTCTTTTAGGATTTCTTTCATAGCTTTTCTGCTCTCTTCACCGATTACTCTCGGCCCTGATACGTAATCTCCGTATTCGGCAGTATTTGAGATTGAGTATCTCATATTCGCCATTCCGCCTTCATATAATAAATCAACGATTAGTTTTAATTCGTGAAGACACTCGAAATATGCCATTTCAGGAGCATATCCTGCTTCTACAAGTGTATCGAATCCGGCTTGAATAAGAGCGGTTACACCACCGCAAAGTACGGCTTGCTCTCCGAATAGGTCAGTTTCAGTTTCGTCTTTGAATGTAGTTTCGATAATCCCCGTTCTACCGCCACCGATAGCGCTTGCGTAAGATAGAGCCAATTTTTTAGCTTCTTCACCGCCTTGATATACAGCGATTAAGTCAGGAATTCCTCCGCCTTTAACAAATTCGCTTCTTACAGTATGCCCCGGAGCTTTAGGAGCCACCATAATTACATTTAAGTCTTTTCTTGGCTTGATTTGACCGAAATGGATATTGAATCCATGACCGAATGCGATTGTAGCGCCTTCTTTTAGGTTAGGTTCGATTTCGTTGTAATATACGTCTGCTTGAATTTCATCAGGTAAAAGAATCATTACTACATCAGCTTCTTTTACAGCATCAGCTACAGGAAGTACTTTAAAACCTTGTTTTTCAGCTTTTTCCCAAGATTTGCTTCCCGGTCTCAAACCTACTACTACGTCAACTCCGCTGTCTCTAAGATTAAGCGCGTGAGCGTGCCCTTGGCTACCAAAACCGATCATCGCAACTTTTTTACTTCTAATGATATTAATGTCACAATCTTTGTCATAATATATTGGTAATGACATTATTGTCTCCTTTTTTGTGGAATTATAACAAAATAATTTGATATAATTTTTCAAAAAGGATTTTGCAATTGAAAAAGCTGCTGTTAATAGTTTCATTCTTCACATATATTTTTGCACAGCCTAATTTAAAAAATCTCTCAGTGATTGAACTTTTCAAAAAGCAATATTACACTTATATTTGTATGCATAGGTGGATATACATTAATAAATATGAAAAGAAAAGAGAAGATTTGCTCTCTTTAGTTGCATATTCATGTCTAAAAAAACATTTTTTGACTCCGGCACTTGATTTATCCAAAGTTTTAAGAATGACAAAAGAAGGAAGAATAAATTCGACTTATATCACTACACTTTTTATGATGAAACTTTTATTGATTCAATATTTAAATAATGAAAATAGTTTATTGGAAGTGACTTTGCCTAAAATTAATAACGATTTGTTGGCTCATGTCTTTTATTTGATACAAAAACAAAAACCTGAAGTAAAAAATTATCAAACCGAGGTATCGGATGACGAAAAACATTATATAATTACTTATAAACCTTATATAAATAATATAATAATCGATATATATCAAAACGGTAAGTTAATTAAAAAGGAAAAATATTGGTAGGAGCGGACTTATTACAACAAGGACTTATAACGCAAGAACAACTTAATAAAGCACTTGAAGTTAAAAAACAACATCCGAGTAAAAAACTTCTTGATATTTTATATGACCTCAAATATATTTCAAAAGACATTTTTTTAAAAGAACTTTCAAAAGAACTTGAAATTCCTTATGTTGATAATCTGAATGAAATCAGATTAAGAGACATAAAAATTCCTATTAACGTTTTAAAACAAACAAGAGCTGTTCCTGTTGAAGTTAAATACGATAAAGTCGTTATAGCCATGGAAGATCCTCTGAATTGGAATGCTCAAGCTTATTTTAAAAGACTTTTTCCGGATAAAAAATTAGAATTCGTATTGGCTCATAAAGAAGATATCGAAAAGGTTTTGAAACTTATAGAAAATAAATATCAGATTTCTCAAATTATTAACGACATTAAAAAAGAACTAAAAGGTGAGGATGTAGTTGCAGGTCATCAGACCGCTATTATGCGCTTGATTATATATATCATAAAAAACGCAATTGAAAGAAAAGCGAGTGATATTCATATAGAAGCGGAAGAAGAAGGAGCGATTGTCAGAATTAGGATTTTCGGTACTTTATATGAATTTTTAGATTTTGATGATGACGTATTTAACGCAATCGCTTCAAGGATAAAACTTGAAGCCGGAATGGACGTAAGTGAAAAAAGAAAACCTCAAGACGGTGCTTTTTCTCTTGAATTTAACGGAAATAAGTTCGATTTTAGGGTTTCTACCTTGCCGACCGTTTGGGGTGAGAGTATCGTTATTAGGATTTTAGATAAAAGAAATATTCTTAAAAAGCTTGATGATATAGGAATAAGCGATAAAAATCTCCAACTTTTAAGACAAGGCCTTTCAAAACCGAACGGAATTTTTCTTGTAACGGGACCTACGGGAAGCGGTAAATCTACTACTTTATATGCTTCTATTAACGAACTTGTAGGAGTTGAAACGAAACTTATTACCGTTGAAGACCCGGTGGAGTATAAACTTAGAGGAATTCAGCAAGTTCAGGTAAATCCGAAAGCAGGATTTACTTTTGCCGATGCTTTAAGAAGTATCTTAAGACAAGACCCGGATAAGATAATGATAGGGGAGATTAGGGACCTTGAAACTTTAGAAATTGCAATTAAAGCCGCATTAACCGGGCATTTAGTATTATCTACACTTCATACCAACGATTCTGTTAGTGCGATAAATAGGATGATTGATATGGGAGCGGAGCCTTATATGGTGGGGGCTTCTTTAATCGGAGTGGAAGCTCAAAGACTTGTAAAGACGAATTGTAAATATTGTATAGAAGAGTATAAACCGAGCGAAGCGTATTTGGAGCCTATTAAACACCTTTTACCTAAGAACGTAAAATTTTACAGAGGAAAAGGGTGTGAAAAATGTAATATGACCGGTTTTGCCGGTAGAACTCTTATAACCGAAATTTTTTTAAATGATGAAAAACTTGAAGGTATGATTGCAAAAAACAAAGAAAGAGTTGAGATATTAGACTATTTAAAGTCTCATAAAGGTTTTAAAAATATGTTTTATGACGGACTAGTAAAAGCTGCAAAAGGAATAACTCCATTAGAAGAAATCTATAAGGTGGCAAAACCATGAAGTACTATAAAATAACGTTTTTTTATAAAGGAAAACAGGCGGAGACAATTATAAAAGCATTAAATAAGTCCGAAGCGATAATCGATGCTAAAAAATTAAAAAAAGGACTACTTGTAAAAGTTGAAGAAGTTCCAATGCCTTTTGAAGAGAGGTTAAAAGTTTTTAAGGATATCGTTAAAACTAAAGTTTTAAGAAAAAAACTTAATTACCCTTCTTATATAAGTTCGATTAGGCAGCTTGCGGTTTTGATTAAGGCGGGTATTTCTTTAAAAGACGCTTTGGAAGATATAGGTAACAACACAAAAGACCCGTTAGTAAAAGAGCTATTTTTATATGCTGCGGATGCAATAGACAGTGGTAAAAGTTTAACGGATGCTTTTGCCGAATATGAAGAATATGTAGGTGGGATTTCACTTGCAATGGTTAGGTTAGGGGAGCAAACCGGGGATTTGGTGATGGCTCTTGAATCGTTAGCTGATATATATGAAAATATGTATGAAAACAGACGTAAAATGGTAAAAGCATTGCGTTATCCGATTATTACATTAGTAGCTATTGCTGTGGCATTTGTTTTTTTGATTTTATTAGTTGTGCCTAAATTTAAAGCTATGTTTGAGCAACTTCACGCTCAACTACCTCTTCCTACTAGAATTTTATTGGGTATAGAAAAAATCTTGACCGAATACGGACTTTACGTATTAATAGGTTTTATAGTTACGGTTGTTTTAATTATTTTCTTTTATAAAACCTCAATTTCATTCAAAAGAAAAGTTGATGCGCTTTTACTTAAAACATATCTTATAAATAAGATTATAGAATACGCTTCGTTACATAGATTTTTGCTTACTTTAGCTTCATTGTTAAGATCCGGTATTCCGCTTTTAGACGCTTTGAAAATTAGTGAGGGTATTATTTCCAATGAAGTTATTAAAGATAAAATCAAACATATTATAAAAGGTATTAATCAAGGTAGAAGTTTTACGGAGATGTTAAAAGAGGTCGATTTGGTAAATTTCGTAGCTCTTAGAATGATAAGTGCGGGTGAAGAGTCGGGGGAACTTGACGTTATGCTTCAAAACGCCGCAAAATATTATGAAGACAGATTCCAAGATATTATCGACAATATGCAAGCTTCAATCGAACCTATAATGCTAACTATTATCGGTGGTTTGGTGCTTTTAATCGCTCTTGGTATTTTCTTACCGATGTGGGATTTGGCAAACGCCGCGAGAAATATCGGCTAATTACTTTCCAAACTCATCTAAAATATCGTCTTCTTCTTTTTTTATTTTGTAATTTTTATATTTTGGGTCTTTTGCCGCTTCGTCAAGCTCTTTTTTTAGTTTTTTATATTCAATTCTAATATTCATAATAGCAGCTGCCACGCCCCAAAACACTCCGAGCCATAAAAGCCAAGCTTGATGAAAAAGATTTTTCATCCATATACCAAGACCAATTCCCATTAAAATAGCTACGACTATGGAAATGCCAAGAGAGAGCTTTTCAGCTCCCCAAACGCTTTTTCCGACTCTTCCTTTTTTTTCAACGTCCATTTTTCCTTCTTTCGATACTTTTTATATTTTATTTTCAATTTCACAATTCATAGTTTCAAATCACAATATAAAAAATTAATCACCCTCAACAAGAGAGCAAATTTTAGCCACTACAAAAAAGCTAAAAAGCACAGACCTTTTCAAGCTTGTGTGCTTTTTTTAATGCTTTTTTTCCATTAAATTTTGTAATTGTTTCGGGTTGTTTAATTTCACTAACTCACTGATTCATAATTTCACAAATTCACAATTTCACCATCATTTTCCCTCTCTAGCCTTCTCTCTTCCCCATCTCTTCCGACTTTCCCCATTTCACTCTTCCTCATATTTCCTTAGCAATTTCTTCATATGCTTTTATCGTATTTTGGATATCGCTATCGCTCATCGGAGTACAGATAAATCCGGTCTCATAAGCACTCGGTGCGAAATAAAATCCTTTATTTAACATTTTGTTGTGGAATTTTGCGTATCTTTGAGTATCGCTGCTATCTACATCCGCAAAGTTTTCAGGTTTTTTAGGGTTAAAGAAAAATCCGAACATACTTCCGACAACGTTATATGTAAAATCGATTCCGTTTTCTTTTGAAGTTTTTTCAAAACCTTCCATTAACGCTTTTGCTTTTTTTTCAAGCTCTTTGTAAATTTCTGGGTTTTCTTTTAGTTTTTTAATAACCGCAAGTCCCGCACTCATAGCTACCGGGTTTCCGCTAAGAGTTCCGGCTTGATATACAGGACCGACGGGTGAGAGTTTTTCCATAATTTCTTTTCTACCTGCAAAAGCACCTACAGGCATACCGCCTCCTATTACTTTTCCGAATGTCACGATATCCGCTTCAACTCCGTAAATATCGAAACTTCCTCTAAGACTTGCTCTAAATCCGCTCATTACTTCATCTAAAATCAAAACGGCTCCGTAATGATTACAAAGTTCTCTTAACTCTTCCAAAAACTCTTTTTTTGCAGGAACAAGACTCATATTTCCCGCAATCGGTTCGATAATTACGCATCCCACATCACCTTTTTCAAATGCTGCTTTTACGCTTTCGATATTATTGTATTCGGCAAGTAGTGTATGTTTTGTAAAATCAGCAGGAACTCCGGGAGAGCTTGGTACACCGAATGTTGCCGCCCCGCTGCCGGCACTAACAAGCAGACTATCGCTGTGACCGTGATAACATCCTACGAATTTGATGATATCGTCTTTTGAGGTATATCCTCTTGCAAGTCTAATAGCGCTCATCGTAGCTTCGGTACCGCTGTTTACGAATCTGATTAAATCAAGATGAGGGAAAAGCTCAAGTACCTCTTTTGCAAGTTCTACTTCCACTTTTGTAGGAGCGCCGAAACTAACTCCTTTTTTTACCGCTTTTATAATCGCTTCTTGAGTGTCTTTATCGCAGTGACCGAAAATCAGTGGTCCCCAGCTTTGAATATAATCCAAATATTTATTACCTTCTATATCCCAAATATACGCACCTTCTCCTCTTTCTATAAAAGGAGGCTCACCGCCAACGCTTTTGAATGCTCTAACAGGAGAGTTAACACCACCTACGATATATTGTTGTGCTTCTTGAAAAATTCCCATATTTTTTCCTTTTTTGTTAAAATTATACAAAAAAAGGCTTGCGATGAAAATTGATGAGAAATTAATTCAAAGACTTGAAAATTTATCTATGGTAGAAATCGAAAATAAAGAAAAAATGGCAAAAGACCTTGAAGAAATCGTAGCTTTTGTGGAAATGTTAAACGAACTTGATACCGAAAATATAGACGCTACGTTTTCAACTTTAAATAATCCGACACCTCTAAGAGAAGACGAACCTCACAAAAGTGATATAATTGAAGAAGTTTTAGCTCACGCACCAAAAGCTAAAGACGGTTATTTCATTGTTCCTAAAATAATTGAATAAGGATATTTATGGCACTACCTTTCACACTTGAACAGTTACTGAAGAGTATAAAAGCATACAATGCGAGTGATTTGCATTTGAATGTTAATTCCGAGCCTATGCTAAGAATCGACGGAAAATTAACACCATTAAATTTACCAAAATTATCAAATGAACAAATTATCGATTTGTGCTATTCGGTGCTTACCGATAAACAAAAAGCTATTTTGGAAGAAGAACTTGAGCTTGATTTTTCTTTTGAAATTCCTGGAGTTGCGAGATTTAGGGCTAATTACTACTATGAAAGAGAAAATCTCGCCGCTGCTTACAGAATTATTCCCGAGAGACCTTTGAGTTTGGATGAATTAAAAGCGCCTTTGATTTTTAAACAACTTATTAAAAGAGAAAAAGGTCTTATTTTAGTAACCGGACCTACGGGAAGCGGTAAATCAACTACTCTTGCCGCTATGCTTAATGAAATTAACGAATTTTTTTATAAGCATATTATTACTATCGAAGACCCAATTGAGTTTGTGCACGAGCATAAAAAATCTCTTTTTTCCCAAAGAGAAGTAGGGCGTGATACGAAATCTTTTATTAGAGCCTTAAGAGCGTCACTCAGGGAAGACCCTGATGTTATATTAATCGGTGAGATGAGGGATAAAGAGACAATCGGTGCGGCTATTACGGCGGCTGAAACGGGACACCTGGTATTTGCTACATTACATACAAACAGTGCGGACCAGACGATAAACAGAATCGTAAACGTATTCCCGGCAGAAGAACAAGACCAGATTAGAACTCAGCTATCAATGGCGCTTGCTGCGGTTATTTCTCAAGTACTTTTACCGAAAGTCGGAGGCGGAAGAATTGCCGCTCATGAGATTATGATAAACAATCCGGCTATTGCAAACTTGATTCGTGAAAATAAAATTGCTCAAATTTACTCTCAAATGCAGCTAAACCAAGCGGGTACCGGAATGCAAACAATGAATCAGGTACTTGCCGAGTATGTTAGAAAACACTTTATCACAAAAGAAACCGCTATGGCTTATACGACTAAACCCGAAGAGCTTAGAAAACTTATCGGAGTTTAGGGTTGAGCTTAAATAAAGACCTTTTGGTCTCTTCTTATGATTATAATCTTCCCGAGCATTTAATAGCCAAATATCCAGTTACTCCAAGAGACAGTGCCAAGCTTTTGGTTTATGACAGAAAAAAAGATAGAGTGACTCATACCGTTTTTAGAAATATTTTGGATTTTGTGGGAGATAAGAGATTTGTTTTTAACAATACGAAAGTAATAAAAGCGAGAATTTACGGCAAAAAAGAAAGCGGTGGGAAGATAGAACTTCTTTTGAACAGACCTTTTGGGGATAAATATCTTGTTTATATCAGAGGAAAAGTCAGAGTCGGTACCAAATTATATTTTGATAAAGGATTGGTTGCCGAAGTTGTTGAGTTATTGGAAGACGGAAGCAGGGTGGTTGAGTTTAAATTAAAAACTCAAAACGAAATGAAAAATTTGGACTTTTTAGAGCTTGTAAAAATTTTAGAAGAAATAGGTCACGTACCTTTGCCTCCATACATTAAAAGAGAAGATGAAAAAATAGACGAAAGCGAATATCAAAGCGTTTTTGCAAAAAAAGAAGGTGCCGTAGCGGCTCCTACTGCGAGTTTGCATTTTACGGACGAGCTATTGAAAAAAATAGAAAAAAAAGCGTATTTAACTCTTCATGTGGGAGCTGGAACTTTTAAACCCGTTGAGGTTGAAGATATAAGAGAGCATAAAATGCATAGCGAGTTTTTTGAAATACCGAAAACTACCGCAGAAATTTTAGATAGTGATGAGGAAATTGTAGCTGTAGGTACAACTTCTACAAGAACGATAGAATATTACGCAAGAACCAAAAAGTTATCTGGTGAATGCGATTTGTTTTTAAATCCGTTAAATCCGCCGATTAGGGTTAATCATCTTCTGACAAATTTTCATTTGCCAAAATCTACGCTTATAATGCTTGTTGCGGCGTTTATAGGAAGAGAAAAGACTCTTAAGCTTTACGAAGAAGCGATAAAAAACAATTACCGCTTCTATAGCTACGGCGATGCTATGCTTATTATATGAGTGTACAATGAAGAGTTAAAAATGAAAAGTTTAAATCACTTTTCACTTTATATTTTTAACTTTCAACTATCTTATCTACCCACATCGCAAATTGAAATTCAGGTAACGCACCCATTACTCTATCAATTTCGTTTCCGTTTTTAAGCGCTACGATTGTAGGTATACTTCTGATTCCGTATTGTGCCGCGATTTGCGGTACTTCTTCGGTGTTTACTTTTAAAAAGTTAGCTTTTAAAGGATAATTTGCCGCCACTTTTTGGAAAGTCGGCGCAAACATTTGACATGGACCGCACCATACTGCCCAAAAGTCTATAATTACAGGAACGCTTACGTTTTTTACGATTTTTTCGAATTCAGCGGCGTTTTGGATTGTTATAGGTTTGTTGTCAAGCAAATTCCCTTTACAAACTCCACAAACCGCTTTTTTATAACTATCTTTTTTCGGTAATTTGTTTAAAGCTTTACAATGAGGACAAGCCACTACTATTGTTTCCATATTCCCCTCCGATATTTTTAGTGTGATTGTATCAACTTTATTTATTTTTGTCAAATCATAGTTTTACGATTTTCGCTCCGTATCCTCCCATATGAGGAGGCGCGTCGTGAAACTCTTTTACTAAAGGATGATTTTTTAAAAGTTCGGTTATTCCTTTGGCTAAAATTCCTTTTCCCATTCCGTGATATATCCATACTTCTTCAAGTCCGGCAAGTGCTGCGTTGTTTAGGTATTCTTCGGTTTTTTCAAGAGCTTCTTCTAGTCTCATACCGTGTAAGTCAAGTTTAATATCAACTTTTTGAGGTTTAGGTTTATAGATTTTGCTCTCTTTTTTTACAGGCGCCAAGTACGGCTTTAGTGCCGATTTTGAAATAAGAAGTTTTTTGCCGTCGAATTCTACAAGAGCGTTTTTACCTTTGATTTCTACAATGGTCCCGACGCTGTTGCCGTATTTTACGTTATCTCCGATTTTGAATTCTCTATTTATTTCTTCTTTTTGTATTTTAATTTTTGAGCGTAATTTATGAGCTTCGTTAAGTTTTCTATGTGCTTCTCTCGTGTCTTTTGCTTTTATAGCTTCTTTTGCGGCTTTTATTGCGGCGTTGTATTCGCGAAGTAGTTTTTCTCTTTCTTTTTGAATTTTTTCGTTGAATTCCTCTTTTTGTCTTATGAGAGACTCTTTTAACAATTTTACGTTTTCAAGTTCGCTTTGAAGTTCTTTTATTTTTTGTTTTTGTTCGAATTCTAACTTAGCCGATTTTTCGATTAAAACGTCTAATTTTTCAAGGTCTTCGGAGTATTCTTGTCTTGCTTTTTGAATGATATTAATAGGAATTCCATATCTTTTTGCCGTTTCGAACGCATAACTTTTTCCAATAGTTCCTTTTATGAATTCGTATGTCGGTTTTTCTTTTTTTTCGTCGTATATCGCTGCTAAAAGCTCAACTTCTTCGTTTTGAGCAAGAAGAGTTGCAAGTCTTTTGTGGTGAGTCGTGATAACTATACGATTTTTTTTCATAAGTTCTTCGATTATTACCTTAAAAAGACTCGCAGCTTCGTTTGCGTCAGTCCCGAGCTCGATTTCATCCACTCCTATGAGATAATTCTCTTTTGCGAAAACTTCTTTGAATTCTTTAATTCTCCCGGCAAAGGTTGAGATGTCGTTTTTTACGTTTTGAGGGTCGTCTATGATAGGGACTATCTCCTTAAAATGAGGAATTACGGAATTTTCTCTTATTTTCATCGGAAGAAGATATTTACTCATAAACGCCGCACTGAGAATGGATTTTAAAAGCATAGTTTTTCCTCCGGCATTTACACCCGTAATAATCAAAACCTGCTTATCCCATTCAAGAGTTACGGGTTTGCAATCGTGAAGTGCCGGATGACAAAAATCTCTTAAATACATCTTTTTGGTTTTAAATGTAGGCATAATAAATTCGAGATTTTCGTTTTTCGCCATAAAAACTCTTGCCTGAAGAGCGTCGAATTTGTCGAATTCATTATTTATAAACTCCAAAAACTTAACCCATTTTCTTAGAGTTTCGCTGAAATTTTTGGCTATTTCGTAAAGAATTTCCTCTTTTTTACTTTCAAGTTCGTCAAGTTGTTTTTTTAGTTTTTCGATTCCTCTTGGAAAAACGTAAAAAAATCCCCCTTGGCTTCTTCCTAAAATTTCGGCATCAAGGACTTTATTGTATCCGCCTCTGACAAGCAGACACTCTTCACCCGATTGAAGATGTATTTGTCTATCAACCAAAAAAGGTTCTAATTTTTTTGAATTCAGATATTTATATAACTGCTGTCTGATTGAGGATTTTACTTCTTTTATTTTTTCGTTTATAAGGTCTATATCTTCAAAGCCGATAACTTCGCCTTTTTCGTTATAATGTTTAATCAAATTTTCGATATCTTCAGGTATTTTTATCTTATCGAACCACTCCGCCAAATCGGACCAGTTTCTGCTTTTTAGATATTTGAAGTAGTTGATTATTTTTACGAATTCGAAAATCTGGTCGTGTTTTAGTGTTCCGAATTTTTTTAGGTGCATAATTTCCGTATCTAAATTTTTGACGCTTGGAGGTGATTTGAAATCTTTATTTGATAGTTTATTTAAATATTCGTAATTTTTTCTTATATCCCCTTGCAAAAAATACTCTTTTTCTCTTGCGAAAAGAGAAGAGAGTTTTGCAATATAATCGCTTAAATCTAATTTTTTTACCATTTGCTACCTTATAAAATCAATATATTCGTTTTTGTATTTGACGTAATTTTGTGCGTTTTTGTATATATTTTCGACTTCTTCGTCGGTGAGTTCTCTGACTACTTTTGCCGGGCTTCCTAAAATAAGGCTTCTTGGAGGAAACTTTTTACCGCCCGTAACCAGCGCGCCGGCTCCTACAATCGACTCGTCTCCTATCTCGGCTCCGTCAAGAATAGTCGCACTCATTCCTATAAGACAAGCATTTCCTATTTTACAGCCGTGTAGCATTACGCGGTGCGCGATTGTTACGTCATCGCCTATAATAGTCGGGAATCCGTCTCCGATTTTCTTTTCTTTTTTATAGTGAGTTACGTGAATCATACTCAAATCCTGAATGGATGTGCGTTTTCCTATTTTAATATAATGAACGTCGCCTCTAACAACACACCCGAACCAAACACTACTGTCTTCTCCTATTTCGATATCCCCGATAATATCGGCACTCGGAGCAATCCAGGCACTCGGATGAATTTTTGGAAAATCGTCTTTGTAGCGTAAAATCATTACCTCTCCTTATTTCATTTTTTTAAGCTCTTCTATTTTATCTCTTAGCATTGCCGCTTTTTCGAATTCAAGTGCTTTTGCAGCTTCTTGCATCTCTTTTCTCAGTTTTGCGATTATCGCTTTTTTCTCTTTAGCCGGAATTTTATTTTTGTTTTTAAGCTCTTTTGCAATTGCTTCGTAACCTTCTTCTTTTAAGGATTTATCAAGTTTTCTAACGGTACTTTTTGGTGTAATACCGTGTTTTTTATTGTATTCTTTTTGTTTGATACGTCTTGAAATGGTGGTTTTAATCGCTCTATACATCGAGCCAGTTATTTTATCTTTTATTTTTTCAAGTACTTCAAGGTCATCATCAAGAATTATCGGCTCTTCTATTTTGCTTGCAAACATCAAAACCCGTCCGTTTACGTTACGAGCAGCCCTTCCCATCGTCTGAATTAGAGAAGTTTCACTTCTTAAAAATCCCTCTTTATCTGCATCTAAAATTGCCACCATCGAAACTTCAGGCAAATCAAGTCCTTCTCTAAGCAGGTTGATTCCGATTAGCATATCAAATTCACCCGACCTAAGTCCTCTTATTATTTCGTTTCTCTCAACTACGTCGATGTCTGAGTGCATATATTTTACTTTAAGTCCCATTTCAAGATAATATTTTTGAAGCTCTTCGGCCATTTTTTTTGTTAGGGTCGTTACAAGTACTTTTTCGCCTCTTGCAATTACTTCTTTTGCTCTGTCATAAAGCGTGGCTACTTGGTTTTCGCTTGGCAGCAGCTCTACGATAGGGTCAAGAAGACCTGTAGGACGGATGATTTGTTCTGCTACGCATGTTGAAATTTCAAGCTCGTATTCTCCGGGAGTTGCCGATACGAATAGATAATGAGGCGCTTTATTTATGAATTCGTCAAACTTATAAGGTCTGTTATCAAGCGCGCTTGGAAGTCTGAATCCATACTCCACAAGCACTTCTTTTCTGGCCCTGTCTCCGTTATACATTCCGCGAAATTGCGGCAAACTTACATGACTTTCATCCACAATTACCAAATAAGGCTTTCCTTTTATTTCGAAATAATCAAGTAGTGAATAAGGCGTTTCGCCCGGTTTTTTGCCCGTTAGGTGTCTTGCGTAGTTTTCTATTCCTTTACAAGTACCCGTAGTTTCAAGCATCTCAAGATCAAATTCGGTTCTTTGTTTTAAGCGTTGATATTCTATAATTTTGCCTTGTTTTTCAAACTCTTTTAGTCTTTCCTGAAGCTCTTTTTCGATATTTTGAATCGCCTCTGCCAAGCGGTTTTGACCTACGATAAATTGATTTGCAGCATAAATTGTGATTTCTTTTAGGTCTTGTAATTTTTCATTTGTGATATAGTCGATAGTATAGATTCTATCTATCTCATCTCCGAAGAATTCGACTCTTATTACGTCATCTTCGAAATATGTCGGGAAGATGTCTATTACTTCTCCGTTTACTCTGAAATTTCCTCTTTCGAAATATTTGTCGTTTCTTGTGTACCCCATACTAAGGAGTCTAAGCATAAACTCACGTTGATTTATTTCATCGCCCACGGCGATTTTCGCTACCATTTTTTTATATTCAAGAGGGTTACCAAGACCGTATAGCGCTGAGACGGAAGCAACCACTATAACGTCGTCGTATTCAAGCAAACTTGCCGTTGCACTGACTCTAAGCCTTTCAAGCTCCGCGTTAATAGAGCTATCTTTTTCGATAAACAAATCTTGTCTTGGAAGGTAGGCTTCTGGTTGATAATAGTCGTAATAACTTATGAAATATTCTACGTGGTTTTGTGGGAAAAATTCTTTGAATTCGCTGTAAAGCTGCGCCGCTAATGTTTTATTGTGCGTTAGAATTAAGGTCGGAATTTGAAGTTTTTGTATAATATTGGCCATAGTAAAGGTTTTGCCACTTCCGGTAACACCAATTAAAGTATTATATCTGCTTCCTTTTTTTATGCAATTGCTGAGTTTCTCGATAGCTTGGGGTTGGTCTCCCGTTGGTTTGAAGTTAGAATTTAATTTGAACAAATCGCTCCTTTTTATTATAATTATAACAAATGATATAAAAAGGGAAAAGATGGATTTATTAGCTAAATTAAACGAAAAGATTGAGAGTCTGATTCAAAAATATGAAAAAGTGCAAGAAGAAAACGCAAAATTAAACACTGAACTTGCGAATTTAAAGCAAGAACTCGAAGAAAAAGAGAGCGAACTTTTGGAATGTAAAGAGCAAATGGCTCTTAAAGAGATTGAACTTGAAGAAGTACTTGCAAAAATCGAATCTATTCTTGGAAAGTAAATGAAAAAAAAGATATCCCTATGGGTAATGGGAGAAAAATTCGAACTTGAAATGGAAGAGGAATTTTTGGAATTTGCAAAAGAAGATTTAATTAAAATCCAAAATCCTACTCCGCGTGACCTTCTTTTTTTCGTTCTTGAAAAAAACAAAGAAAAATTTGAAACCGAGAAAAAACTTCAATCGATTTTAAAAAGGCTTGAAAAAGAACTTAATTAATTTTTAAGAGGATAGAATGGGGAGAAAGGGATTTACTTTAATTGAAATAATATTTGTTATTGTAATTATAGGTATTTTAGCTGCAGTTGCTATTCCAAGATTTTTTTTAGTAGGACAACATGCTCATGAGTCAAATTTAATTTCTTTTGTTAGAACTTTAAATAGGACTGTCGGAGAAGAACTTTGGGCTAAAAGTATTGCAGAAGGTAAAAACGGAAGTATTAAAAGTTTTACTTCTATAAAAACGTATACCGATATACCTAGAGAAGTAAACGGAACTGATGTTAGCATGGCAAATTGCGGAACGAATACATATCAAAAAATTGCTGAAGCCAATATTAGTGTCGCAGGAAAAGCTTATGATATTTTGTGTAAAGACGGAAACGCAACTTCGGCACCATATTTTAGATTGATAAGAAAGGAGGATAATAAAATATTAGTGAGTAGAGATTAACCGATAATTTAAATATTTGGGGGAAAGGATGAAAAAGGGTGGTATTAAATTTGTCGAAATTATGCTTTTATTGGTAGGGAGTTTTATTCTTGCGTATTCATTAATCCCTCGAATTGAAAAAATATCTTCAATGGGAAAAGAAGAAAATATAAAAATTTTCGTAAAAAGATTAAACGAAACTAGTGCTATTTTATGGTCTAAAAGTTTAAGAGACGGCAAAAACGGTAGTATTAAAGACTTTACATTTAAAAATAGGGTCATAATTCCAGATGAAATAAATTTTAGTAAATTAAATATCCATCAATGTGGTAATGAAATGTTTAATGTCATATATCAAAAAAAACTGGGAAATACGAAATATGTTATACTTTGTAGGGATGGTAATAGCGTAATGCTTCCTAAGTTTAAATTAATTTGTGTCAAAGACAATAATTGAAAATTGTAACACCTGTAATTTTTTTCAGATAAAATTAATAAAAGTCATTTTTATGTCGATTTATATATGGTATAATTACTTTAGGGGTTGAAAAAATTAAGTAAGGAGTTTTAAAAATGAGAAAAGCATTTACAATGATCGAACTGATTTTCGTAATCGTAATTTTAGGGATTTTAGCTGCTGTAGCGCTTCCTAAATTTTTAGGTGTAGCTCAACAAGCACATGAAGGAAACCTAAAATCATTCGTTGGTACTTTAAACAGAACTGTAGCGCCAACACTTTGGAGTAAATCAATTTCTGACGGAAAAGACGGTAACATTTCGTACACTGACCTTGAATATTATAAAGGAAACGACGGAAACTTAACAGAGTATACTGACGTTCCAAAAGAAGTTAAAGATATGAACCTTTCATTCTGTGACGATCCAGATAACTACAAAATTGTAGGATGGGCGGATAAAAACGTTGCAGGTAAAAACTATTTTATAGCTTGTATAGGTGGTAATGCAAACCATGCGCCTAAATTTTTACTTTTAAGACAAACAGCACCAACAAATGAATTAACTACAGCTGAATTAGGTGAAGCTAATAACTCAGCTATTACTGAATCAACTACAAGTGCTACATTTACTGGTAGTGGTACGACAGCAACTGGAGATATCCTTAAATAATTAAATTAAGAGGATGATTTTTCCTCTTTTTTTCTATTTAAATAAAAAGGTGATTGGGTGAAAAAAGCTTTTACAATGATGGAGCTTATTTTTGTTATAGTCGTAATAGGAATATTAGCCGCAGTGGCACTTCCAAGACTTTTTACGGGTATTAGTGATGCAAAGCTTGCTAAAGCAAAAACTCAAATAGCGACCGTAAGAAGCGGTATTTCTTCACTTTATTCTAAAAATATCCTCGCAGGAAATTCTGATCAATGTCCGGAGCTTGAGAGAAGTATTACAGATGTGAAAGTTTTTGAAAATGTAGTTCAAGGCGGTATTCCGGAAAATCAAAGCGATGTGAATTGGAGATATGATAATAATTCTTCAACGGAAACAAATTATACTTTAACGATTGATAATCAAGAAGGAAATTTCACTTATGAGAAAAATTCTTCGTTAGGATGTCCTTTTAGTTGTGTTAACGGACCTTTATGCAATAAACTTCAATGATGAGATATTACGAAATAGCGTTACTTAATACTCCTAATACTTTCACTTACCGAAGTAAAAACCGATATAAAAAAGGTGATGTTGTAGTTGTTCCTTTGAAAAATAGGGAAGTTCAAGGTGTTGTATTAAAAGAAGTTGAAAAACCTGAATTTGAATGTAAAGATATTATTTCAAAAATTTATGAGTTTGATGAAAAATATATGAAAATCATCGAATTCATAAGTTTTTATTATTTTTCTTCTATCGGTGAAGCTGCCGGGCTTTTTTATTTGCCACCAAAACTTCCGAAAAAAGAAGCTTTCCAATCTGTTAAAACGCAAATCGTTCTTACTCCAAAACAGCAAGAAGCATATGATTTTTTGGAAAAAAACGAAGTTTCGATACTTTTCGGTGATACGGGGAGTGGTAAAACGGAGATTTATATTAAGCTTATAGAAAAAACGATAAATGAAAATAAAGAAGCTCTGTTTTTACTACCTGAAATTGCTATTACTTCTCAAATGGAGAAGAGATTAAAAAAACATTTCGGAGAAAACGTAGCAATTTGGCATAGTAAGGTTACTAAAAAAACAAAAGAAAAAATTTTAAATGAGTTGGCAGAGGGTAAAATTAAGGTCGTAGCGGGTGCCAGAAGCGCTCTTTTTTTACCTTATAACGATTTGGGATTGATTATTGTGGATGAAGAACACGACGATAGTTATAAAAGCGAATCGACTCCTAAATATAACGCAAAAGATTTGGCCGTTCTTTTTGGAAAAACACTAAATGCCAAAGTGGTTTTGGGAAGTGCGACTCCACTTGTTAGCGATTTGTATAAATTTCCTCATTTTAGGCTTAAGGGGACATATTTTAACACCACTAAAAAAAGATATTTTACCGAGCATTTTGACGGATTTATTCTTTCTAAAATCGAAGAAAAACTAAAACAAAAAAAACAGACTATTATTTTCGTACCGACAAGAGCTCATTTTAAGTATATGATTTGTAAAAACTGCGGGGAAGCGGTTAAATGTAAATATTGTGATGTGGCAATGAGTATTCATAAAGATAAATTGGCTTTAAAATGTCACTATTGCAATTTTACTTCTCCTATTCCTAATGTTTGTCCTAGTTGCGGAAGTGAAGAGTTTTTAAACGAAAGAAAAGGTACGAGTGAAATAGTTGAAGAGCTTAAAGAGCTTTTTCCTGATGCCGTAATTGAAAAATTCGATAGAGACATAGTAACTTCAAAAAGCAGAATCGATAAACTTTTAAAAAGATTCGCCAATAAAGAGATTGATATTTTGGTCGGTACTCAAATGCTTGCAAAAGGACACGATTATCCGGATGTTGCATTATCTATCGTACTTGATATCGACTTTTTGTTAAATAGTGCCGATTACAAAGCAAGAGAGAGAGCTTTTGCGCTTGCGAGGCAGGTTGAGGGAAGGGCCGGAAGAAAGGAAGACGGAGAAGTTATTATTCAGACTTTAAATCCCGAGTTTTTTGATAGGAGTTATGAAGAATTTTATAAAGAAGAGATTGAGTTTAGAAAAGATTTGGGATATCCTCCGTTTGTTAGGATGTGTAAAGTTGAATTTAGTGATAAAAAATTGGAAATTGCAAAAGAAAATATGATGAGATTCGTCAATTGTATAGGAGAAAAAGAAGAGCTTATGGGATATGGAGAAGCTCCAATATTTAAACTTCAAAACAGATATCGTTTCCAAGTTCTTTTTAAAGGAAAAAATCTTCACAAAATAATCTATCCGTGTATAGATTTAAAAGTCGCAAAAGCGGATATGGACCCGGTGAGTTTTATTTAAGTTTTTCAGGGTCGATAGCAACTTTGTAGTTCGGGTCGTCTTCTTCATAGGTACAATAAGGACCTGCCACTTCAAGCAGTTTTTTACATTCGTTACTTAGATGTCTGATTGTTAATTTTTTACCTGCTTCAAGATATCTTTTTGTTATTTTATCTATCGCCTCAACCCCGCTTGCGTCCATTACTCTTACGTTTTTAAAGTCCATTACAACTTCTTTCGGGTCGTTTTTAACATCAAAACTCTCAAGAAAACTTCTCGTGCTTCCGAAAAACAGAGGTCCTTCGAATTCGTAGATTTTTTTATCGCCTTCCATTTTCGTTTTAAAATATACTTTTGCGTGTTTCCATGCAAAAACAAGTGCTGAGATTATTACGCCGCTGATTACCGCAACCGCAAGGTCGGTAAAAATCGTAATTAAAGTGGTTACTATTAGGACAAATGCGTCTTCTTTGGGGATTCTTTTTAATTTATCAAGGCTTGCCCACTCAAAAGTAGCTATACTCACCATAAACATAATCCCGATTAGCACGGCAAGAGGTATTTTTTCGATATATTTTGAAAAGAAAACGACAAACAAAATAATTAAAACGGCAGCCGTTATTCCGCTAAGTCTTCCGCGTCCTCCGGAAGTGTGGTTGATTATCGTCTGTCCTATCATAGCACATCCCGCCATTCCTCCGAACATTCCGCTTAGTGCGTTTCCGGCACCTAAAGCTTTTGCTTCTTTGTTTCCGTTTCCTCTCTCACCGCTCATCTCTTCCAAAACTTCCAATGTCAAGAGCGATTCGATAAGCCCTACAAGAGCCATAACGATAGAATACGGAAGTATAATTTTTAACGTTTCAAGATTTAAAGGAACGTCCGGCAAATGAAAAGTAGGAAAAGCACCTTTTATATGAGCCAAATCGCCGATTGTTTTGGTGTGTAGGTGGAATCCCCAAACTATTGCGGTTATTACGATAATAGCTCCTAGTCCTGCCGGAATGGCTTTTGTAAATTTCGGTAAAAAGTACATTATCGCCATTGTTAGTGCTACTAAAATATAAATAATATAACTTTCGCCTTTAAAAAACTGAAACTGAGAATAGGCAATAACGATAGCAAGTCCGTTTACAAATCCGTAAACTACGGGCATCGGTACGAGACGTATAAATTTTGCAAACCCTAAAATACCGATTAATAGTTGAATAATTCCGGCAAGTATCGCCGCAAGATAGAGATATTCCACTCCGTATTTTTGAACGAGTGCAACTACCACGACCGCTACGCTTCCCGCAGCCCCGCTTATCATTCCCGGTTTTCCACCGAATGCTGCCGCAATAAGTCCTAAAATAAAAGCGGTATAAAGCCCGACAATCGGAGAAACACCCGCTACGAAACTAAAAGCGATAACTTCCGGAATTAATGCGACGGATACCACAATACCCGCTAAAATGTCGTTTTTAGTGTTTTTTGCGTTATAATTTTGTAAAATTTTTGAAAACAAGTATAATCCTTTATAAATTTTTAGGGCGCGAATTATACCATAATTAAAGGACATAAAAATGTTTGAAAAAAAAGGCGATTTTTTTACCAATAAAGACGAAAATTTTTTGAATGAAAGCGACTTGGTTATATTTTATAACGAAACCCCAAAACACGTTTTAAAAGATTATGTCGTACTTGGCGGAAGAGACGAATTTTCAAAAGTGGATATTCCTAAAACCTCAAAACAACTTCCTTTACTGCTCGGAAGACTCGCATATGTTTTTGATATATACGACGAAGAGTTAAAAGAGGATATGGATTTTGAAGATTTTGTGGAAATCGCCCTAAAATCTTTAAGAGTTAAAAAAGAGATACAAAATCACGATACGACTCTTGAAGAAGTTGCGGGAGTGCTTTATCTTATCGATTCCGCAAAGAAAATCAGCCTTTTTTTGGGTGATGCGGAAGAAGAAGAGATTGAAAATTTAATGAGCTTTCTTGCAATGCTTAAAAATAAAGAAATAGGCGTTTTTAGTAAAAACGATATTAGTGAATTCGAAATAACTTTTTACGAAAGATAAGGAGAGAAAATGCAATACCTATTAAACACATACGCAAGATTCGACGTTGAGTTCGTAAGAGGAGAGAGTGCGACATTGTGGGATAAAGACAATAACGAATATATAGATTTCACAAGCGGTATCGGAGTTGTAAGCGTTGGACACGGAAACGTTAGACTCTCAAACGCAATTTGCGAACAGGCAAGAAATATTATTCATATTTCGAATTTATATAGAATTCCGCCTCAAGAAAAATTGGCTGAAATTTTGGTAAAAAAAAGCGGACTTGAAAACGGGGGCGTTTTCTTTTGTAACAGCGGTGCGGAAGCAAACGAAACGGCTCTTAAAATCGCAAGAAAATACGGAGAAATAAACGGGGAGATTAAAAGATATAAAGTCATAACTCTTGAAAACTCTTTTCACGGAAGGACCATTTCGACTCTAAAAGCTACAGGACAGCCTAAATTTCATCAATATTTCGGACCTTTTCCCGACGGATTTACGTATGCGAAAAATATAGAAGATATCTATAATAAAATCGATGATAAAACGATAGCCGTTATGATCGAACTTATTCAAGGAGAGGGAGGGGTTAATCCTTTTGATATCCGAGAGATTCAAAAATTAAGTGCAGAGCTTAAAAAAAGAGATATTTTACTTATCGTAGATGAAGTACAAACGGGAATATATAGAACGGGGGAATTTTTAGCGAGTAATTTATATAAAATTAATCCTGATATAGTAACATTAGCAAAAGGTCTTGGAGGAGGCGTACCTATCGGTGCGGTGATTACAACGCTTAGTGACGTACTAAAGCCTGGTGACCACGGAAGTACTTTTGGTGGGAACTATCTCTCCACAAGAGCCGGGCTTGAGGTAATTAAGATTTTGGATGAATATTATGAAAGCGGTATGTTAAAAGAGACTACGGAATATTTTGAAAACAGACTGCTTGAGATTGTAAAAGAGTTTCCTGATAAGTTCGAAAGTGTAAGCGGATTCGGGCTTATGAGAGCGCTTAGAGCTCATAGTGTGGAAGTTAGAGACGAAGTTGTGAAAAAAGCGTTTGAAAACAGAGTTTTAGTACTCAAAGCCGGTGAAAAATCGGTAAGATTTTTACCTCCTTTAACAATTACGAAAGAAGAGATTGACGAAGGTTTTGACAGATTAAAAGAATCGATTAAATAAGGAAGTAGATGAAAAAAACAGCTTTTTTAATTCCCGTTTTTCTTTTTGCCAATCAAAATATCCTTTCGGATTTGAAGCTAAAACTTTTAAATTTAGACGAACAAAGGTCTATTTATTCGGCAAAAGAGACTCAAAAGAGTTGGATTAATCCTATAATTCTTCAATATTCGATATCTCAAAACAACTCTTTACATATCACAAAACAAAATATTCAAACTTTTTCCGTTTCGATAAACCAGCCGATTTTTAAAACGGGGGCAATTTATTATTCGATTAAATATGCAAAAAATCTAAAAAACTATAATCTAAAACAGATAGAACTTCAAAAAAGAGCTTTAATCAAACAAGCATACGAACTTGTGTATGATTATAAAATCAATAAATTAAATGAAGAAATTGCACTGCTAAATATTCAAAATGCAAAAATAGATGTCAAAAAGAAAAAAGAGGACTTTTTAAACGGCACGGGCGATTCTACGTTTTTAAACCAGGCGATTATAAACTTAAACAATATAAAATTAGGCTACGAAGATTTAAAATTTAATGAAAAACAACTAAAATTTTCTTTTAAAAATCTTTCGGATTTGGATATTGAAAAGGTAAAACTTCCGTATTTTAAAATTATTTCGAAAAATGACTTTATTAATAACAATTTACAACTTATAAGTTCGAAAATAAACGATAAAATCAAATACGACCTTTACAAAATGCAGCTTGGAAATCAACTGTTGACTATAGCATTTAATGCGAGCTATAATTATCAAAATACCGATTATACTGACAACACTCCTCAATATAGGGATGATACAAATAATTATTATAATGTAGGTTTAAGCGTTACATTGCCGATTGATGTGACGTCTACGGATAAAGTCAAACAAACAAAACTTAGTTATATTAAGTCACGATACGAAACACTCGATACTAAACGAAATCTTTTAAATACTTATGCAATGATAATTTCTCAAATTAAAACCTTACAAAAGAAAAAGGAGATTTATAAAGAGAACGAAAAAGCGTATGCAAATCTTATAGAATCTACAAAAGAATCAATAAAAGCCGGAAATGCGACAGTTTTAGATCTTAAGATTTTAGAAAACTCATATAAAGTTATGCAAATTAATCAAAAAATTATTGACCTTCAAATTCAAAAACTTCTATTGAATCTTTACTATCAGGTAACCTCTAAATTTTAATAAAGTTTCATATAGTAACAACTCTCTTTTTCCCTTTTAATTTTTATTTTATTTTTTAGATATAAGTAAAACTTATTAGATATAATGCTGATAAATTCACTTAAAGGGGCACAATGAAAGTTGATGTATTAATCGTAGGTGCCGGCGGTGCCGGATTATATGCGGCGTTAAGCGCGGCAAAAGAAAACAAAGCATTGAATACGGCTGTATTGACGAAAGTTTATCCGACTCGTTCGCACACTGGTGCGGCGCAAGGTGGTATTAACGCCGCTCTTGCAAACGTAGACCCGAGTGACAGCGAAGAGTTACATACGTTCGATACGATTAAGGGAAGCGATTATTTAGCGGACCAAGAAGCTGTAAAATATATGTGTTACGAAGCTCCGAGAATTATCAGAAGAATGGAGCATATGGGAGTACCTTTCTCAAGACTTAACAACGGAAAAATCGCACAAAGACCTTTTGGTGGGGCAAGTAAAGACAGAACTTGTTATAGTGCCGATAAAATGGGGCACGTAATGCTTCATACTTTATACGAACAATGTATAAAAGAAGGCGTAAATTTTCTAAACGAATGGTTTATGTTAAATATCGTTCATGACGGAAGAAGAGCTATCGGAGTTACTGCGATTAATATTGCTACCGGTAAAATTGAACTTATTAGAGCAAAATCAATTATTTTAGCAACGGGCGGTCATAGTAGAATTTATTGGGGATATACTTCAAACGCTCTTGGATGTACAGGAGACGGAACAGCTGCGGCACTTAGAGCCGGACTTCCGCTTAAAGATATGGAATTTTTACAATTCCACCCGACAGGACTTAGAAAATCGGCAATTTTAGTATCGGAAGCGGCAAGAGGTGAGGGCGGACATCTTTTGAATAATAAGGGTGAGAGATTTATGAGTAAATACGCCCCTGAAAAAATGGAATTAGGGCCAAGAGATTTGGTGAGTAGAAGTATTATGACCGAAATTAGAGAAGGTAGAGGGTTTAAAGACGAAGAAGGAAGAGAATACGTTCATCTTGATTTGACTCATTTAGGAGCTGAAAAAATTAAAGAAAGACTACCTCAAATTAGAGAACTTGCAATAGATTTTGAAGGTATCGATCCTATAAAAGAGCCGATTCCAATTAAGCCAACTGCTCACTATGCTATGGGTGGTATTCATACAAACGTAAAATGCGAAACTCCTATAGAAGGTATTTATGCTGCGGGTGAGGCGCAATGTGTCAGTGTTCACGGAGCTAACAGACTTGGAGGAAACTCACTTCTTGATATCGTAGTTTTCGGAAACGTAGCAGGAAAAGAGGCCGTAAGATACGCAGAAGCTACAAACTTCGCATCAGGAGGAGAAGCGCAGCTTCAAGACGACGTTAAATTTATTACGGAACTAATGAACAAAGAATCTAAAGAAACTCTCGGTGATTTAAGAGACGAACTCGGTGAGATTATGTTTAAACATTTCGGTGTATTTAAAAATGAAAAAGAGATGCAAGAAGGGTATGAAAAACTTAAAAACTTAATCGAAAGAGCTCATAAAAACCTCGGAGTTGAAGATAAATCAAAAGTATTTAACCTTGACTTGCAAGCAACTCTTGAATTTTTCAACTTGCTTGAAATTGCCGACGTACTTGCTTATGCGTCATTACAAAGAAAAGAATCAAGAGGTAGTTTTTACAGAGACGATTATCCGAAAAGAGACGATGAGAACTTCTTGTATCACTCAATGATTACTAAAAACAGCGATGGTAGTTTCAATTATGAAAAAGGTGAAGTTGATTTAAGCTTGTATGAGCCGGCAGAAAGAAAATATTAGTGAAAAGTTAAAAATGAAGAGTGAAAAGTGAACTTCTACATTTTTCACTTTACACTTTTCACTTAACATGGTCTCCCGGGCGGGATTTGAACCCACGACCTTCGGATTAGGAATCCGACGCTCTATCCAACTGAGCTACCGGGAGAGAGATGAAATTATATCATATCATAAGTAAAAATTATATAAGATAAAATTTATCTGATTTTGAAAAATTTTTGCTATAATAAATAGACATCAAAAGGATGGAAAATGAAAAAAATCGCGTATACAGCAAAGATTAAAAGATATAATCCCGATACGAATGAGAGTTATTGGGAAAGTTTTGAAGTTGAGGTTGAGGATAGCTTAACTGTTCTTGAACTTTTAATGTATATAAAAGATAAAATCGATGCTTCTTTAACTTTTAGAGCTTTTTGTAGAAGTGCGATTTGCGGTAGTTGTGCAATGATTATTAACGGTCGTGCGGGACTCGCATGTAAAATTCAAGCGAAAGATAAAATTAAAAACGGCGTAATTAAAATAGAGCCTTTACATCATTTACCTATTGTTAGAGATTTGGTGGTTGATCAAGAACCGGCATTTGATAAACTCAAAAAAATCAAACCTTATCTTGAGCCGGATCCAAAAGTGGTACCTGATAATGATAGAAGCGAATCTTTGGTATTACCTGAAGAATTTGCGAGATACGATAAACAAACCGATTGTATTTTATGTATGGCGTGTTACGGTCAGTGTAACGCACTTGAAGGTGATGAAAAATATTTAGGACCGTTCCAACTTACTAAAGTTTTCAGATTTATAATGGATACAAGAGACGGTATGGATGTAGAAGAGAGAATAAAATTAGCGGAAGATCACGGAATTTGGGAATGCGTACAATGTCAAATGTGTCTTGCGGCGTGTCCTAAAGGTATTGCACCGGGAGATGATATTCTTGAGCTTAGACGTATTGCAAAAGACGTAACGGGTGAAGATAATATCGCTACAAGAAGAGCGAAATTCTGGTTCCAAACTGTATTTGAAACAGGACAAATCGATAAATGGCACTTACCTGAAGTTGCATTTGGAGACGAAAAAGGTGAAGCGGTTACTAAGAAACTTGAAGAAGAGTTTAGAAGTAGAGGTATGAAAGAAGAAGAATTTGGCCCTCAACCGTTTGAAGATATTAAAAAATTCCAAAACTTCATCAAAAAAATTCAAAAGGAACTTTCATGAAAAAAATAGGAATTTATCCGGGATGTTGTTTCCAGGGAGCTGATATTCATAACTATGACATCACTACCGATTTTTTAGAAAAAATGGGAGTTGAAGGCGTATTACTCGAAAGAAGTGCGTGTTGTGGAGGTGGAGTGATTGATGAAACTAACAAAAATATTGTTTATGGTTTAAATGCAAGAAATATCGCACTTGCAGAAGAAAAAGGAGTAGATTTATATACTCCTTGTAATACATGTTATATGATTATCGCAAAAACAAAACTTGCACTTGACAGCGATCCTGAATTAAAAGCTAAAATAAATGAAATTTTGGCTGAAGAAGGGCTTGAATATAAAGGTACTGCAAAAATTTATCATACTCTGAATTTAATTAGAGACTTTATCGGTATGGATACTTATAAAAGTAAAATCAAAAGAAAATTCAACGGAGTAAAAATCGCACCTTACTACGGATGTCACGTATTGGCACCTAATGAAGTTGCACTTGACGATCCGGAAAATCCTACCGTTCTTCAAGAAATTTTAGAACCTCTTGGTTGTGAGCTTGTAGAAGGGTATCAAAACGAAAACACTTGCTGTGGATATCACGCAAGATTTACTGACCCTGAACAAAAAGAAAGACTTGCAGTAAAACCACTTGAGGGAGCAAAAGAAGCGGGAGCGGACGTAGTGGCTACTCCTTGTCCTTTATGTCATAAAGCTATGGACGGATATGAAGAGCCAATTTTACAAGTTACTCAGCTTATAAACGTAGCTTGCGGAACCGATCCTAAAGATGCGTTTTGGGATTTAAATAAAACTAAAGTAAAAATTACTTTCTCTTAATTCTTTTTTCTCCTCTTTTTATATAATTCCAAAAATTTTTTAAGGTTGTTTTTTAATGAGATATGACGTTATTGAGAAAATAGGCGAAGGTAATAGGGGCGAAGTTTATAAAGTTCGTCTTGAAAACGGGGTGTTTGCAGCTTTAAAATGGTCTAAGTCTTACGAGATAGACAAAGAGTGGGAAATTTTAAATTATCTAAAAGGCACGTTTGCTCCAAAACCTATTTTTAGGGGTAAAAAATATTTGGTTATGGAATTGATTGAGGGAAAGCCGTTAAAAGAACTTATAGGAAAAAAAGAGTATTACGAAACGATAAAAGAAGCACTAAAAGGAGCTTACGAGCTTGATAGATTAGGAGTGTTTCATAAACAGCTCGGTAGATATTATCATATTATTAAAACTGAAGATTCGGTAAAGTTTTTAGACTTTGAAAGAGCCGTTTTTAGTGAAAATCCTCGAAATTTTTTACAAATTATCGGATATTACTTGCATCGTGATTCGAATTTTGATAAAAAGGACTTGAATTATCTTATTTCTTTATACAAAGAAAACCCGAAGAAATCATTAGAGATAATTACAAAGGTGCTTGATGAAGTTATTGATAAAACGATTTGACGGAGAAAAAGAGTTTACTCAAGAATATAAAATTGAAGTAAAAGAAGACGAAACCATTCTTGAAGTGCTCGATAAATTAAGAAACAAAGATAGAAGTTTGACTTATAGAAGTTTTTGTAGAAGCAGTATATGCGGTACGTGTGCTATAAGAGTAAACGGACAAAGCGTGCTTGCATGTAAAGAAAAACTTTCTAAATTCGGAGACGAAGTTGTAATCGAACCTTTAAAAAATACTAAAGTTTTAAGAGATTTGGTTGTTGATCATTCTTATTTGGAAAAGTCAATAAAAGAGCTTGAAAATTGGTTTGTCGATGAGATTGATGAAAATATGGAAAATTTACAAAGCCCCGGACTTTTAAAACTTTATGACAAACAAACCGATTGTATTATGTGTATGGCGTGTTATAGTGAATGTGAAGCGCTTGATTATGATAAAAACTTCGCAGGGCCTTTTGCTTTTACTAAAACTTATCGTTTTGTATATGACAGTAGAGATAAACGCGATACTCAAGAAAGAATAGAGCTTGCAAAAGATAAATCGCTTTATTCATGTGTTAGTTGTCAAAAATGTTTTATGGTATGTCCGAAGGGCATTTCGTCGATGAACGACATTAAAATGCTTCAGACAAAAGATAAAAACCCTCCGTTTAGCGAATCGTTCGGTGCTAATATGGGTGGAGTGGATTTTAATGGTTTTTTTTAGATAAAATAATAGTAATAAAAGCTGGGAGGATTCAATAAATGGCTGCAACACCAAAAGTTACACCGATATGGAAAGAAGCAACGTTTCAAAGTGAAGGTCTTGATGCAAGGGCGCTAATTACAAGAACCGATTTAAAAGGTATTATTACATTCGCTTCTCTTGCATATAGAAAAATGACTAAATTTGATAAAAATGAATTGATAGGTAGTCCTCACTCTATCGTTAGACATCCATTTATGCCCGAAGCTGCATTTAAAGATATGTGGGATACTATTGAGAGAGGCGAACACTGGAGCGGTATGGTTATGAATTTAAGAAAAGACGGAAAACATTATTGGGTTGACGTTCATGTTGATCCTATTGATGAAAATGGAAATGTAGTAAATGATCCTTCGAAAATTGCGGGATATGTTGCCGTTAGACGCGAACCGACAAGAAAAGAAGTTCAAGAAGCTTATAAATTATATAAAGGTATGAGAAAAGCGGAACTTTTAGCAAAAAATACGCTTAAAAGTTGGGAAGTAGATTTGCTGGATATTTTAGATAAATTACCGGATAGTGCGGATGCGTTTTTATGAAAGAAGAGTTTTTTATAAAACGGATAAACTCTAAACATATCGGTGATGACGGAGCTTTTATAGACGGTAAAGTCTATGCGAGCGATAGTTTTTTTGAAGATATACATTTTAAAAGAGAGTGGTTTGAGCTTGATGAGATAAGTTACAAAGCCTCTCTTGTTAATTTAAGCGATTTAATCGTAATGAATGCAAAGCCTAAATATGCTCTTATTGATATAGGTTTTCCAAAAAGTCTTAGTTTGCATGAAATTAAACTTTTAGCTTCTGGATTTAACAAAGCCGCAAAAGAGTTCGGATATGAAATAATAGGCGGCGATACTATAAAAAATGAAAAAATAGCAATTTCGATGACTTTTATAGGTGAGAGTAAAAGACCTGTATTTAGAAAAGCGAAACTAAACGAATACGTAGCTTTTACGGGAGATTTAGGAAGTGTTGATAGGGATTTGAAGACTCTTTTAAGAGGTGGAAAAATCCCTAAAACTTCTAAATTTATAACACCTAAATTAAGAGATGAATTTTTTTACAAAGCTTCAAAATACATCACTTCGGCTTGCGATATAAGCGACGGGCTTTTTAAAGAGCTTGAGAGAATATCTAATATTTCGAATGTCGGATATGAGTTTTTAAAAAAAATTCCTAAAAATATGGGGTGTAGCGGCGAAGAATATGAAATACTTTTCACATTCCCTAAAAGAAACTTGTCTATAATTTCAAACCTTGCGAAACTGACAAAAACAAAAATAACCGTTTTTGCCGTAACGAAAAGAGGAAAATACAAAAGTATTTGTAAAGAAAATCATTTTTAAGGAAAGTTTATGAAAGCTCTTGTCGATTTGTTTGACGGAAAAATTTTAAAATACACTTTTTTACCATTTATTTTGTCGATACTATTTTGGGGTGTGGTTTTTTATTTTTTCAGCGATAATATTTACGCTTTTTTAGAAGGGTATGTCTCTTATATTCCTTTTGGTGAGAGTATAAAAAATTTTCTTGCTACAATCGGTAGCGGCTTAGTGATTTTTATTTTTTATTATTTGGCTGTAATCTCGACTTTAGGAGTGTTTTCAAGCTTTTTTATCGATCATATCGTTCTTAGAATTAACGAAAAACACTATAATCTCACACCTAAAAAACCGACTTTTAATGATACTTTAAAAGGTGTTTTGGTTTCTATAAAATCATTTTTAATCTATTTTGTTATTTTTATTTTTACGTTTTTCTTTTTATTTATTCCGGTTGTAAATATTTTTTATCAGCTTTTTATGTGGAGTTTGCTAAATAAAAAGCCTCTTGTTTTTGATAGTAGTTATCTTTTTGCAAATCCGGATGAAATAGAGAAAAAATATAATTCCAGAATTTGGGCTTTGGTATTTTTAACCTCAATCGTTTATTTCATACCTATTGTTTCATTATTTGGATATACTTTTCAATTAGTGTTTATGACGCACTTCGTACTAAAAAAATTAAAGGAAGAGAAATGATATATTCTCATGCACCGATAAACTTTCATTTTAATAAAAACAGCGAAAATTTCGTTGTTGAGGAGATACCTCTTTATCCGTTCGCTCATACGGGCGAGTGGCTTATGCTAAAGGTTAGAAAAAAAGGTTTAACAACCGATGAGATGTTAAAAAGAATCTCAAGTGCTACAGGTATCAAACTAAAAGAGATGGGTTATGCAGGTCTTAAAGATAAAGAAGGTATGACTATTCAATGGATAAGCGTGCCGAGAAAATATAGAGACGAAATAAATAAATTTCAAGATAAACAAATTAAAATCGTCGAGCAGGATTTGCATAGAAATAAGCTTAAAATTGGACATTTAAAAGGTAATAAGTTTTTTGTTAGGTTAAAAAAAGTACTTCCTGTGGATGCAAAGAAGCTTGATAATGTGTTAAAAGAGATTAAAAAATACGGAATTCCGAACTTTTTCGGATATCAAAGATTCGGAAAATTCGGAAATAACTGGGAAGAGGGCAAGGCTATAATCGAAGGTGACAAATTCGTAAAGAACAGAAAACTTGAAAAATTTTTAATAAGCGCTTATCAATCAAAACTCTTTAACGATTGGCTAAATGAGAGAATAAAACTTAGTAACATTTTTGATTTAAGCGAAAAAGAGCTTCAGTTTGCCGGATATGATAAAGAGCTTATAAAGTTTGTAAAAGCTCAAAAACATCCGTTTAAACTTTTACCGGGAGACGTGATGAGTCACTATCCGGTGGGTAAATTCTTTTATTTGGAAAATGTAGAAGATACCGAAAGATTTCTAAATAAAGACATTACCGTAACGGGTCTTTTGCCGGGTAAAAAAGCTCTAAGAGCTAAGGACAAAGCAAGAGAAATAGAAGAAAAATACGACGAGCTTATTCCGGCAAAAGGCGATAGAAGAGCTGCGTGGATTTTTCCTGAAATATTAGAGAAAAATTATCTAAAAGATTATGCACAATACGAAATAGTTTTTACGCTTCCAAAAGGCTCTTACGCTACCGTTTTAATAGATATTTTAAAAAACGGTATTAAATTATCTTGACTTGGAACGATTTAATAAATAATATTTCACGCAAAAAAGGATTTTGATGAGTTTACCTCGTTTGGCTACTACGGTAGCCACTCTTACCGCTTTGGTTTTAGCCGTTGCAAAGGTTGTTGTAGGTTTTATGAGCGGAAGTGTGGCTGTTATTGCAAGTGCTCTTGATTCGATTTTGGATATGGTGATTTCTATTTTCAACAATATCGCCGTTAGGGTAAGTGAGAGTAAGCCCGACCATAAATTTAATTACGGAAAAGGTAAGATTGAAGGGCTTGCCGCACTTTTCGAGGGGCTTTTTATTAGTGCAAGCGGTCTTTTTATTATTTATGAAGGTATCAGAAAAATAATTCACCACGAAGCTATTACCGAAATAAATATTTCTATTTACGTAATGCTTTTTTCTATGCTGGCCACTCTTGCTTTGGTGCTGTTTTTGGCTTATGTGGTTAAAAAAACAAATCATTTGGTAATTAAATCCGATTTACTTCATTACAAAACGGACCTTTTAACAAACGGTGCGGTTTTGGTTTCTTTAATCGTTGTAAAACTTACCGGTTGGTATTATATCGACTTTATTTTGTCTATTTTGATAGGTATTTATATTATTAAAGAAGCAAGTGAAATCGTAAAAGAGGGATTTGAGATACTTCTTGATGTGTCTTTGGATTTTGAGACGGTTGAAAAGATAAAAGAGATAATAAAAAAAGAGCCTTTAGTGCTTGATTATCATTGTTTAAGAACCAGAAAAGCCGGAAATAGAAACTTTGTTGACGTTCATTTGGTATTGACTCCGGATATGAAACTCAAACTCGCCCATACGATAATCGAAAACGTAGAGGATAAGATAAGAGCAATCGACCCTGATAAAAAGTGGATTATAAATATTCATGCAGACCCGTATGACGACTCTCATATAAATAAACTTCTTGAAGAGTGCGAATAGCCTTTTGGCTTTTTGCCTCTTTTCGCCTTGAAAGTGGTGTCAGAGATATATTTTGTTTAATAAAAAAAAGCGGAGAAGATTAAGCGTTTAGTGCTTCTACCGCTTTTAGCATTAATAATCCAGCTTCGTTTACGCTATTTCTTCCGAGATATTTCGCTTCTCTTGCTGCGATATACGCTTTATCGAATGTTTCTTTGCTAAGTCCTGAAGCTTTAATGGCTTTTTTAATGTTTTCAGGAAGAATTCTTACTTTTTGTTCTTTTACATACATACTTCCCGTATCCGCAATTGCTTTTACAACTCTGTAAATTGTCGGATTAATAGGAGCTCCGAATCCTTCAGGAACACCGCTCATCGCTTCATCCATCATTTTTCCATATTCAGTCTCTACGATATGTCCGTCAGGCATAACTTCGATGAATCCTTTTGCTTCAAGTTTGTCGATAGCTTCAAGAATTTTTCTTCTTTCGTCTTCATCTTTACCTTCAAGAATGTTTTCACAAGCAATTCCCGCATCCGGAATCATTTTGAAAATATCCATTTCATATCTTGTCATATAAGGCATTTTCGGATGAGTTGCAAGTTCTTCATACATAAGTCCAGATTTGCTTGGTTCATATGTACCGAGAATTCTTTCTCTTCTTGCTTCTTCCACCCACTCTCTATTCGGAGCGCTGAAGATTTTGTTTGAAATAGCGAGTGTTTTAACAGACCAGCTGTGAATCGCTCTTTCGTCATAGTTTTGATCTTCGATTACTTTTTCTCCGTCAGGTGTTACGAAATAAACGGCTTTTCCTTTTTCATCAACACCCTCAGTAATTAGTCCGAACGCTTCAAGGCTGTATAGGTATTCTCTTAAATCGAAGTTTTCATCAAACCATTTTTTCTTATCAGCCAAATCAGCGAATTTTTTAGCGATTTCTTGTTTTTTCTTAGGCATTTCATCAAGTCTTCTACCGTATTTTTCAAGGAGTTTTTTATATTCTCTGATTTTTCTTTCAAGTAATTCCGCTTTAATTTCGTTAAATGTCGGTGTTTCTTCAGGGTTTTCAGGAACTTTTTCATCCCAAATATGTTTAATAGTTTTTAGTGTTTCAACTTCTTCTTCAGAAATTGCGAATGTTTTTAAAGGTTTTTCTGTTTTGTCTTTGTAGATTCTGTAAACTTCAAGAGCTTTTTCTCCGGCTTTTGTTAATTCGTCTACATCGGCAACATATCCTAAAGCTTCAAGATTCGCAAGACTATCAAGGTCGATTTCTTCTCCGTCAGCTACTTTTGCGATATCTTCTAAAATTGATAAATCAAGTACGCTTCCTTCACTTGCCCATCCACCGTAAGTTAATGTTTCTTTTACCGCTTGTCCAAGTTCGGTGAATGTGAAGAATTCTCCGTTTGGAATAGAGTATGCGATTAGTCTCATCGCTTCAAGTAAGTCTTTTTTATTACCTTCTACCGGTAGATAATGAGCATCTGTCGGACCCATAGGTGATTTTCTTATGTATTCTGCAAGCTCCGCATCAATTACAAGCTCAGGATTTGTAATTTTGTATGCTTCGTATAAATCAAGTGCTTCTTGAGTTAATTCACCATTTTCTGCAAATCCTCTTTTTTCAAGTTCGTCGTTTGAAATTTTTGTCGTTTTGTTTTTGTTTTTTACAGCAGCATCAATCATTGCGATAACTTCACTACTTACCCATTTGAAGTTATCTTTCCATTCGTCGATGTTTTCGATTTTGTCTTTAACTCTGTTAAGTACATCGGCTACAATCGCACCCGAATATGTAAATTCAGCTACCGCCGGCATTGGGAATCTGATAATTCCACCAAGGTTTAACTCTTCTACAGCTTCATTGTTTAAAGCTTCCGTTTTAATTGTTTTTGTGTCGCTGTTAAGCAGTTCCAATATAATTTTTGCTGCTTCTTTCTTAATAATCATTGCGCGCCTCCTGTTAATTTTTTTGCAATTTTAACATATAATTTTTATTTAGTCAATATGACTAAACTTTTGTTTTGGCTAGAGCAGGTCGGAGGATTTAAAGTGAAATGTTAACCAAAATCGGCAAAAAAGTATAGTTTAATAATATTTAATGTAATAAAGAAAAAAAGAAGAAAAATTATTCTTTTTCTTTTTGTTTAGGGGCTTGAGATTCTTGAGGCGCTTCTTTTTCAGGGTTTACGATTTTAGCGATAATAATCGATACCCCGTAAAGTACGAGCAAAGGAGTTGCCATTGCAAGTTGTGAGAATAAATCCGGCGGTGTTAAAACGGCCGCTAAGATGAAAATAATAACAATTGCATATCTTGCAAAATCTTTTAGCGTTCTGTCGGTAACAAGACCCAATTTTGCCAAGAAATACGTTACTACCGGCATTTCAAACGCTATACCGAATCCGAGCATCAGTTTGCCGAAAAAACTTACGTATTCGCTCATTCTCGGCATTGCCGTAAATTCGCTACCACCGAATTGAATAAGCATTTTAAACCCGACCGGAAATACGACATAATACGCAAACGCCGCTCCGGCTACAAACATTACCGTTCCCCAAAAAACGAACGGAATGATAAGTTTTTTTTCGTGTTCGTATAATCCGGGCGCAATAAAAGCCCATATTTGATATAAGATAAAAGGAAGCGACATAAAAAGTCCCGCAAAAAGCGAAATCTTCACAGCCGTAAAAAACGGCTCGGCAAGTCCGGTAAAGATAATTTCGCTGTTTTTGGATACTTTAAGCGCTTCTAATAGAGGTTGGCTCATCCATTGGAATATCTCTTTCCAAAATACGAACGCCAATATGAAAAATATGAAATAAATTACTACTATTTTAATAAGCCGAGAGCGGAGCTCGGCAATATGCGGTTTTAAATCTTCAAGCATTGTTTTGTGTTGTGTTTTGAGTATTTTGAGTAGTTGTAGTGTTTGCTTTGTCTTCTACTTTTTCAGTAGGTTTTACAGACGCTTCTTCTTCGCCTTCTTTTACAGCGTCTTTGAAGTTTTTGATACCTTTTCCGAGACCTTGAGCAAGTTCAGGGATTTTTTTACCACCGAAAAGAAGTAATACCACTAATAAAATTACGATAATTTGCCAAGTACTTACACCCATTTTGTTTCCTTTAAATTGAGATTTTAGAGAATTTTAACATAAAATGATTAAATGGTGGCATTCTTTGATAAAATTTGAATAAAAAAAGGCGATAAATGTTGAAATTGGCTGTTTTTGATTTCGATTCGACATTAATGGACGGCGAGACTATAGATTTTTTAGCCGAACCTTTAGGACTTAAAGATAAAGTTGCCGCAATTACCGAAATGGCAATGAGAGGCGAGCTTGATTTTTTTGAAAGTCTTATTATGAGAGTAAAACTTCTTGAAGGCTTGGAAGAGAAAAAAGTAGATGAAATTTGTCATAATCTTCCGTTTATGCCCGGAGCCGATGAGACGATTAAGGCTTTAAAAAAAGATAATATAAAAGTGGTTGTTTTTAGCGGCGGCTTTAGAAACGCGACTTCTTATGCAAGAGAAAAATTGGGATTTGATGCCGATTTTAGTAATACATTACACGCAAAAGACGGAAGACTCACAGGTCTTGTAGGCGGTGAGATGATGTTTAGTCATTCAAAAGGCGATATGCTTGTTAGAATTCAAAATATTTTGGGGGTAAGTCCTGAAGAGACTATGGTAGTTGGTGATGGTGCGAACGATTTGAGCATGTTTAAACATGCGAATACAAGAGTTGCTTTTTGTGCTAAAGAAGTTTTGAAAAAAGAAGCCAATATAATTATAGAAGAAAAAGATTTGACGAAAATACTTGAGTTTTTGTGAGTTAGTTAGTGAAATTGTAGAAATTTGCTCTTTTGTTGAGAGGGTTAATTTTTTATAATGTAAATTTGATAAAATCGAAAAAATGATAAGGAGTAATAATGAGTACGAGTATTTGGGTTGATTATCTTGATAGGGAGTTTTTGCAAGGCGAATTCAAAGATTTGGTAAATAGCGGTCTGGTAAACGGGCTTACGAGTAATCCGGCTATTTTTGCAAACGCTTTAAAAAAAGATATTTATAAAGAGGATTTTGAAAGACTAAAAGGAAAATCTCCAAAAGAAAAATATGAAGAGATTGCCGTAAAAGATATTCAACTTGCTTGCGATATTTTAAAAGATAAATACGAAGAGGGTGATGACGGATATGCGAGTATAGAAGTTGACCCGAGACTTATTAACGATGCAAAAGGAACTATTGACGAAGCTCTAAGACTTTATGATAAAATACAAAGAGATAACGTTATGATTAAAATTCCGGCAAACGAAGCCGGGTATAAAGCAATGGAAGAGCTTGCAAAAAGAGGTATCAATATCAACGCAACTCTTGTCTTTTCACCGAACCAAGCCATGAGAGCTCTTGAAGCGATAAGCAAAGGTCCGAGAACTATCGACGGAGTTATTTCAATTTTTGTGAGTAGATTCGATAGAAAACTAAATCCGCAACTTGCAATGCAAAATCTTGCAAAAGATAGAGTCGGATTTTTTAACGCTATTAAAATTTACAACCAAATCGAAGAAAAAGGGCATCCGAATATTAGAGCGCTTTTTGCAAGTACGGGAGTAAAACAAGAATATTTACCAAAAGACTATTACGTACAAAATCTATATTTGCCTCATAGCGTATTAACGTTACCGCTTGATGTAATCGAAGAGATAAAAGATAAAGAACTTGAAGAGTCGTTTCATTTTCAAACGAAACATATCGATGCGTTTATGAGCTTTTTGACACCGGCAGGGATTAATATGCAAAAAGTATATCAAGAGTTGTTTGATGAAGGAGTTAAAGCGTTTGAAGAAGCTTTTGAAGGGATGCTTAACTCTATAAAGGAATAAAATGGTAAGAGAAGAATTAAATAGATACTTATATGCTTTAATTAAAAATCACGGCTCAGACTTACACGTCAAAGCCGGTAGTGGTATAAGAGTTAGAATTCACGGAATTTTGCACAAAGTCGAATCACCTAAACTTACGAGAGAAGGTGTTATAAACCTTCTCAAAGAACTTTTAAGAAGCAGATTTAACGAATTAGTCGAAAAAAAAGAGATAGATTTTTCTTATAAATTGGATGAAAACTATCGTTTTAGGGTCAATGCATTCTTTCAGGTTGACGGCCCTTCTATAGTGTTTAGGGTTATTCCTATAAAAATTCCAACAATAGAAGAACTCGGACTTCCTAAAGTCGTAAAAAAATTTGCCATGATGGAAAGAGGACTTGTACTTGTAACGGGAGTTAAGGGTAGTGGTAAATCTACTACTCTTGCCGCGTTGATTAACGAAATTAATGAAAAAAAACCAAAACATATTATAACTATCGAGGACCCGGTAGAGTTTATTCACAAAGAGAAAAAGGCTTTAATCAATCAAAGAAGTTTAGGAGAAGATACTCTGAGTTTCTCAAGTGCTCTTCGTGCGGCACTTCGTGAGGACCCGGATATTATTTTGGTCGGTGAGATGAGGGATAAAGAAACAATGGAAATAGCGCTTCACGCTGCTGAGACTGGGCATCTAGTATTTTCTACGTTGCATACACTTGATGCAAAAGAGACACTTAATAGGATTATTGGTATTTTCCCGCCTGATGAGCAGCCGAGAATCAGACTTGTTTTAGCTTCCGTGCTTGAGGGTATTATTTCTCAAAGACTTGTACCGACAGTGGATAGAAAGAGGGTAGCAGCTATGGAGATTATGCTTAAAACCGCAAGAATAAAAGAGCTTATTCTTCAAAACAGAGACCAAGAAATCAAAGACGCAATCGAAGAAGGTAAAAAAGTATACGGTACTCAAAGTTTCGATCAGCATTTAGTGGATTTGGTTCTTGAAGGAAAAGTAAGTGAAGAAAGAGCAATCGAATTTGCTACTAGTCCGGATGATTTCTTACTAAAACTTAAAAAAGAAAAATTCCAAAAAGGTATAGCAGGTACCGATGAAGATGTGATTTCTCTTAAAGGTGACGGTGATAAGTAATCTTGATAATGAAATTAAAAGAAAACTTTTAGTAGAAAACCTGCTTGTCGGGTTTATTATTTTTTTGAGTGTTTTAGCCGGAGTGAAAAGTTATCTATTTTTTAAAGAATTTTTTTATAAATATACGGATTCAAAACTCTTCTCCGCCGCTATGAATGCAAACGAGTTCGTTTTAGGTGAAAAATTTTATAAAAAAATATTTTTAGGCACTTTATCTAAAAATGATGATGAAAACTACTCGTTTTTACTGACAAAATTTGCAAAAAATGCCGGTGTTACATATGTTTATTCTATGATTGACAAAAATAACTCGGTATATTTTTTGGCTTCTTCCTTGACTCAAAAAGATATAAAAAACGGAGATATTTATGCATATATGCAAAAATATCCGGAAGCTACCGAAACTTTAAAAAACGTATTTAAAAACGGAAAAATCGCTTTTGAAGAATCAAAAGATAGGTGGGGATATTTTAGAAGTATTTTGATTCCGATAGATTCTAAATACGGCAGATACGTAATAGGTGCGGATTTAAAAATTAGCGATATAAAGAAAAGTTTTGACGAATATAAAATAAAACTCTTTTCCATTTTAGGGCTTGTCGATATTTTTGCTCTAATGATTGCGTTTTTTTATTATAGGCTTGTAAAAGAAGAGAAAAGACATCTTGAAGAGATTTGTTCTTTAAACGAAAAACTCGAAGAGATGAATAAAAATCTCGAAAAAAGAGTAAAAGAAGAGAGTGAGAAAAGAATAAAACAAGAAGAGTTGATTTTAAGAGAATCAAAATACATCCAAATGGGTGAGATGATGGATGCGGTGGCTCATCAGTGGAAAGTGCCTTTGAGTGCGATTATGCTTGAGAGCGGGCTTTTGAAGATGATAATCGAGAAAAAAGGGTGTATTGACGATGAGATTAAAAAATCGATAAACAATATTCAGGAATATGTTAATCACTTAAACGAAACTTTGGATAATTTCAGAAACTTTTTGAATACCAAAAATTATGAAGAGTTTTTGATAAGCGAAGCGGTTGAGAGTGTTAAAAATTTGGTTAAAGATTTGTTGATTATTAATAATGTAAAATTAGAAACACAAATAAAAAATTTTAAAATATACGGCCGAAAAAATGATTTCGAGCATATTTTGTTATCGCTAATAGACAATTCGATAAAAATTTTTAATCAAAGAAATGTTGATGAAAGAGTTATAAAAATAACGGCAAAAGATTATGAAATAATATATGAAGATAATGCCGGAGGTGTTGAGGGTGATATTGAGAAAATTTTTGATTTTAACTACTCAAAAACCGGCGGCAGCGGTATCGGACTATATATAGTGAAAATGATTTTGGATAAATACGGAGGCGATATAAAAGCTCAAAATATCAAAAACGGAATCAGGTTTATTATAAATTTGAAAAAATTTAGATATAATTCCAATTCGAAAAAAATTAAGGAGTAATTATGCTTGAAGGAATTATCAGAGAGAGTACTTCTAAGTCTGCAACTAAAAAGCTTAGAAGAGATGGTTATCTGATAGCTAACATTTACGGAAAAGGTGTTGAAAACGTAAATGCAGCATTTAAAACAGGTGATTTCATCAAATATCTAAAAAACAAAGAACATTTAATCTTCCCGGTAAAAGTTGGAGATAAAGAATTCAACGTTGTAGTGCAAGAATATCAAAAAGACCCTATTACAGGTGAACTTTTACATGTAGATTTACTTGTGGCTCAACCAGGAGTAAAACAATACTTCTACGTTCCGATTAAACTAAAAGGTACTCCTATCGGTCTTAAAAACAAAGGTGTACTTGTATATCACAGAAGAAGAATCAAAGTTAAATCAGCGCCTGAAAACTTACCTGATTACTTCGAACTTGACGTAAGCAATCTTGATGTTGGTGATAACATCTTAATTAGAGATATCGAAATGCCAGAAGGTGTTGAGTGCTATCTAAACCCTTCAATTCCGGTTGTAGGTGTTATTAAGGCTAAATAATCCCAAAAAAGCTTCTCGCTTTTTTGGCGAGTTTTAAAGAGGTTGTATGAAACTGATCGTAGGTCTTGGAAATCCCGGTTCTAAATATGAAAAAAATCGTCACAATATCGGCTTTTTGGCAGTTGATTATCTTATAAAAGAATTTAACGCTACAAAACTTTCTTCCAAATTCAAAGGCGAACTTTATAAATCCGACGAATATCTTTTTTTAAAACCTACAACTTATATGAATTTAAGCGGTGAGAGCGTTAGGCTTGTTAAAGATTTTTATAAGATAGAAAATGACGATATTATCGTAATTCATGATGATATAGATTTGAAATTGGGCGCATTGAGATTCAAAAAAGGCGGCGGTAGCGGAGGTCATAACGGATTAAAATCGATTGATGCTAATATTGGAAATGATTATTGGAGAGTTAGAATCGGTGTCGGAAGACCCGAGAGAAAAGAGATGGTGGTTAGTTACGTACTTAGTGATTTTGAAGATGAAGAGCTTGAGTGTTTGGAAAAACTATTTCCTTTAATCAAAGAAGCGATAAAAGATATAAAAAACGCCCCGAGTCGTTATTCTAAAAAAGGGTGTTAGTGTATTTTAGATATCTGTTAAAAAAATATTTTAAAAGTTTTATGCTTGTTTTTATAGGACTATCTTTTTTGTACGTAATAGTCGATTTTATGTTTAATTACGCAAAACTTCCGTCTTCTTCGAATCTTCAGGTTTTATATGCTTTTTATGTTTTTATATACGCTTCATACACTCTTTTTCCGCTTGCGATAATTTTCGGATTTTTGCTTAGTGTTTCGTCGATGATAAAATTTAACGAATTCGTCAGTTTTTATTCTTTGGGATTCAGACCCAAAAAACTTCTTAAACCATTTTTGATTTTCGCTTTATCGGTTACCGCTTTGATGTATCTTTTGCAATCTTCAAAACTTGCTTATGCAAACCAATACGCTACATCGATAAAAGAAAATTTCAACTATAAAACCTATAATCTTTTTTTGAAGTATAAAAATAATATCGTATATATAAAAAGTATCAATCCTTTTTCGAAAATGGCGTGGGGTATAAAAGTTTTTGAGATAAAAAACAGAAAAATCACAAAAGTTATTTATGCAAAAAGAGCCGTTTTCGAAAATGACAAATGGAAAACTAAAAACGCCGAAATTATGACTTTAAAACAAAACGTTTGGCAAAAAGAGCAAAAACCGCTCGTTTTTTTGGAAAATTTTACCCCCAAAATCCTTTCGAACTTAAAAACGCTTGATAATATCTCATTTTATGACGCGTATATAACCATCAGATATTTTAAAGATATAGATTTGAATATGATTTTATCCATAGTCTTTTTTAAAATCTTTACGCCGCTTTTAATGATAGCTTTTTTAATATATCTTTTTTTCACAGCTCCGATACATGTCAGAATTTCAAACGTTTCTCTTTTTATGATAAAATCCGTCACATTTTCGGTTCTTTTATGGGCGGGTGAACTTTTGATTTTTAAATTCGCAAAACAGGGAATTTTACCGTTTTGGACTTTAGCAGTGCCGTTTTTGGCGATTGTTGTAATAGATTTTTTAGTAATAAGGAGAAGTTATGATTGATTTTAAATATTTAGCACAAAAATACGATACGCCTTTATACGTTTATGATTTTAATCATTTTACGCAGCAGTATAACGCACTTAAAAACGCTTTTAAAGCAAGAAAAAGTATTATCGCTTATGCGGTAAAAGCCAATTCCAATCTTTCGGTTATCAGACATTTTGCAAATTTGGGAAGCGGTGCTGATTGCGTTAGTATCGGAGAGGTAAAAAGAGCGCTTTTGGCAGGTGTTGATAAATACAAAATAATATTCTCAGGCGTGGGAAAAAGAGACGATGAAATAAAAGAAGCGATTCAAAAAGATATTTTGATGATAAACGTAGAGAGTGAAGCAGAGCTAAAAAGAGTTGATGCAATCGCTAAAGAACTTGGAAAAGTAGCAAGAATTTCTATAAGAGTAAATCCTAATATCGACCCGAAAACTCACCCTTACATTTCAACCGGACTTCACGAAAACAAATTCGGTGTGGATATCGAAACTGCTAAGGGGATGTATATTTTTGCTAAAAAAAGCGAAAATCTAAATCCTGTTGGTATTCATTTTCATATCGGAAGCCAGCTTACGGAACTCGAGCCTATAAGAGAAGCCAGTGAGATAGTCGCTAATCTTGTTAGAAGTTTAAAAGCTATTAACGTCGATATTAAGTTTTTCGATATCGGTGGCGGGCTTGGTATTAAGTATAAAGACGAAGAGTTGATTAAACCTTACGACTACGCTCAAGCGATTCTCTCGACTCTTAGCGGACTTGACGTGACTATTATTTGCGAGCCGGGTAGGTTTATGGTAGGAAACGGCGGATGGTTTTTGACAAAAGTGCTTTACGAGAAAGTAAACGGAGATAAGAGATTCGTTATTGTTGACGGGGCTATGAACGATTTGATAAGACCGAGTCTATATAACGCATATCACAAAATCGAAGTTCTAAACGACAATAAAGAAATAAGCAAAGCCAATATCGTTGGTCCGATTTGTGAAAGCGGAGATTTTTTTGCAAAAGATATCGACGTACCTAAAACGAATCCGGGAGATTTGATAGTGATACATAGCGCAGGTGCTTACGGATTTACGATGGCAAGCAACTATAACACCCGCCCAAGAGCCGCGGAAGTTGCTATTGAAGACGGAAACGACAGATTAATCAGAAGAAGAGAAACTTTTGAAGATTTAATCGCTTGCGAAGTTGATTATTTGGTATAAGAGGGAGATATGGAAAAAGGAGATAAAAAAAATCTTTTGGATTTGTTAAGTGATGAGGAATTTTTTGAGGTTATTAAAAACGATTTTTTTCCTCATATAGATCAAAAAATTAAAAATCTAAGCGGTTATAGCGGAGTTTATATTGATTTTGAAAATTTTTGGTATTCCGTTTTGGATTTTGCTGAAGATTTTTTAAGCAGATATGATTTCGAAGAAAAAGACGAAACGGAAGAAGAAAAAAGAATTCGCCAAGAAAAAAATCAAAAAACGATTGAATTTATCAAAAAATTTCTTGATGAAAAAATTGATCTTTTGATTGAAAAAATTAACGACAAATATAAAACCCAAGTTAGATTTATTAAAGCTTATGCGGATTTTAGTAATCTTTATGCCGTAAAAGAGATGAAAGAATATGGATTTAATATAATTGATTTTTTAAGAAGAAAAGGGATTCAAACGATAACTCCTTATGTCAGAGGATATAAAGATATGTCCGATAGGGCTTTAATTTTGGGAGTTGTGGAAGATTTGCTTCATGAAAATGAAAATATTAGTAAAATTTTTATTTTAGCCGGTGATATCGATTATTATCCGCTTTTTGAATTTATCTCTCACAATTATCGAAAAGATTTTTTTATTCTTTCGTTTAAAAGCGTTTTAAGTAGAGAATATTACAAAATATTTTTTATGAAAAATAGAATAGTCGAGCTTGATAATCTGGTTTTTGATTTTGATTTGGATTCTAAAGAACTAAGAAAACACAAAAAAGAGAAATGTTTTAAGGATTTTATGATTGCCAAGGATATCAGATATCCTATAAAAGAAGAAAATCTGAAAAAAACGGCTGAAAATTTAGGAAAACATTACTATTTGAATTTTAGTGAAAAAGAAGTTAAAGAATTGAGCGATAAATTTTTAAATTCGAGGAGTTAAAATGAGAGGCTATTTTATTGACATTCAAGGCACTCTCATAGACGATAAAAATTTTTTGCCTCTTCCGGGGGCCGTTGAATTTTTAAAATACCTAAATTCAAAAAAAATTCCTTTTATTCTACTAACGAATAACACCAAAAGAGATTCAAAAGAGTTTATTGATTATTTGAAAAACTTGGGATTTGAATTTGAGAACTATCTCGACCCTTTAATGGTTTTGGACGATTACGTAAAAGGTAAAAAAATAGCGCCTTACGGGAATGAAAAATTCGTAGAGCTTATGAAAAAATATGAAATTGATTATAAAAATTCGGATGCGGTGGTGCTTGGAATAAAGCTTTTTTCAAATGAGGAGTTTGCGGATATTATCGAAATGCTTTTGAGAGGTTCCGAACTTATAGGAATGCATAAGACCTCTTTATATTCGAAAGGTGACAAAAGATATCCGGGACTTGGGGCTATTCTTGAGATGTTAAAATACGCCGTAAATAAAGATTACAAAGTGGTCGGAAAGCCAAGTGCTACGTTTTTTAACAGAGCCAAAGAGATTTTAGGGTTTGATTATGATAAAATAACCATTATAAGCGATGATTTGTACGGAGATTTGCTTCCGGCAAAAGATTTGGGAATGAAAAGCGTGCTTGTTTTAAGCGGAAAAATAAAATCGCCTGAAGAGATAACAAAAAAACCGGATGAGATATATAAAAATCTTGAAGACTATTTAAGAAACGGAGTGATAAATGAGCGAACTTGAAAAGAAGCTTTTAGTACTTAGAAAAAAGATTGATGAAATAGATAACGAAATATTAACTCTTTTGAATAAAAGAATGGAAATCGTAAAGGAAGTCGGTGAACTAAAAAACAACACAAACGCCCCTATTTACAGACCCGAAAGAGAAAAAGAGATAATCCAAAGGCTTACGAATTTAAGCAAACAGCAAAACGGAGTATTGGGTGAAGACGAGATAAAAGCCATATTTTTAGAGATTTTTGCAATTTCCCGCTCACTTGAGAGAAAAGAGAGAATCGCCTTTTTAGGACCTGAGGGGACATTTACTCACCAAGCGGCCGAGAGTAGATTCGGAGCGAACGCAAGATATCTCTCACTTCTTAATATCGAAGCGGTTTTTAAATCGGTAGCCAATAAGGAATCAAAATACGGAGTAGTGCCTATTGAAAACAATACCGAAGGGGTTGTGGGTATTACTCTTGATAGTTTGAAAAAATACGGAGTGAAAATAGTAGCCGAAATTTGCATGGAGATACATCACTCTTTTGCTTCTATGCAAGACGATTTGAAAAAAATAAAAAGAATCTATTCTCATCCTCAAGCTTATAATCAATGTCTCGGGTTTTTGGAAACTCACGGACTTTTGGATGTGGAATTCATACCTACCGAATCTACGGCAAAAGCTGCCGAACTTGCAAAAAACGATGAAAATTCAGGAGCTATTTGCTCTAAAATAGCGGCGAAATTATACAACGTGCCTTTGCTTTTTGAAAAAATTGAAGACAATAAATCAAACAGAACCCGTTTTATTATTATCAGCGATTTCAAAACTCAAAAATCAGGCAACGACAAAACGAGCGTAATCGCAAAAACATCTCATAAAACGGGGGCTTTGTTTGAGCTTTTAAAAAAATTCAAAGACAAAAACATCAATCTTTTAAAAATAGAATCACGCCCGAATAAAGACGATACATTTAATACTTGGTTTTATATAGATTTCGAGGGTCATATTGACGATGAAAAAGTAAAAGAGCTGATTGAATCGGAAAATATGATTTGGCTTGGTAGTTATCTTAGGGATTGTTGAGGGTAATAGGGAAAAGAGTAAGAGAAAAGGAATAGAGAGTAGTGAAGAGGTGAAGTGGTGGAGTAGTGAAATTGTGAGTTTGTTGGATGAAAAATATTAAAAGGTGAGGATATGTTTGAAAAACTAAAAGATTTAAAAGTCTATGAAGCCGGAAAACCGATAGAGCTTGTTGTAAGAGAATTCGGAATAAAGCCTAATGAAATTATCAAACTTGCAAGCAATGAAAATCCATACGGCCCGTCTCCTAAAGTAATAGAAGCGGTAAAAAATATCGCTCATTTGATGCATAGATATCCTGATGATAGTTTTTTCGAGCTCAAAGAGGGGCTTGCTAAAAAATTTTCTTTGGAGGATAAAAATTTTATAATAGGTGCAGGAAGCGACCAAGTACTTGAATTCGCAATTCACGGAGTAGCTCCGAAAAAAGTACTGATGGCGGGTATTACTTTTGCAATGTATGAGATTTATTCCAAACAAGTAGGCGCCGAAATTTTAAAAACACCTTCAAGTATGCATAATCTCGATGAATTTTTGGAAATTTATAAAAAAGAGAAGCCTGAAATTATCTTTTTGTGCGTACCGAACAATCCTCTTGGAGAATGTTTGGATGCCGATGAGGTGTATGATTTTATAGAAAAAATAGATAACGACACTTTGGTGATAGTTGACGGGGCTTATCAAGAGTTTGCGGCATATAAAGACGCAAAAAAAGCACTTGATGTTAAAAGACTCATTTCATATCCGAATGTTTTATATACGGGGACGTTTAGTAAAGCCTACGGACTTGGCGGAATGAGAGTTGGATATGGAATAGCAAACGAAGAGATTATAAGAAATCTTCACAAACTAAGACCGCCTTTTAATATTACCACTTTATCTTTGAAAGCGGCTCTTGAAGCGTTAAAAGATGAAGAGTGGGTGAGAATGGGAATTGAAAATAATTTCAAAGAAATGCAAAAATATATTGATTTTGCGAGAGAAAAAGGGTTTAATTATATAGATAGTTTTACTAACTTTATCGTTTTATACATTCCACAATCGACTGAAATAGCAGATAAACTTCTAAAAAGAGGTATTATTGTCAGAAATATGGCGAGTTACGGATTTGATGCACTGAGAATTACGATAGGAAAACCTGAGGAAAACGACAAAGTAATAAATACGTTGAGGGAGATTAGTTGAATTTTGAGGCTCTTTTTAAGCAGATAATAGATTTTTTCAATAGACTTAACAAAACTCAAAAATATATTATTATCGGTAGTATTGTCGCCGTAATTGCGATAATCTCCTTTTTGGTGGTTTTTAACACCACCTCTTCTAAAAAAACTCCCGGATACGCTATTTTATTCGAAAATCTAAAACCTCAAGATGCCGCTTTAATCGTGCAATATCTCGATAAAAAACAGATTCCTTATAAAATCCCTCAAAACGGAGTTATCGAAGTACCTAAAGAGATGGTACAAAAAGTAAGACTTGACGTAGCCGCTCAAGGGCTTCCGAAATCGAGCAAAGTGGGATTCGAGCTTTTTGATAAGAGTTCGTTCGGGGCAACGGATTTCGAGCAGAGGATAAAATATCTAAGAGCTCTTGAGGGTGAGCTTGCAAGGACTATCGAATCGATAGCGGCAGTGGAAGAAGCCAAAGTTAATATCGCTATTCCCAAACCTTCGGTTTTTGTAGATAAACAGCTGCCTCCTACGGCTTCGGTGTTGATAAAACTCAGACCGAATATGATACTTACTCCAAAACAGATTCAAGGAATCAAATGGCTTGTGGCTTCGGCCGTGCCCGGATTAAAACCCGATAATGTAAAAATAGTCGACCAATACGGAAATCCTCTTGGAGAAAATGACGAGCTGACTCAAAATAACGAACTTTTAAAAACCGAAATGCTTTATAGAAAAAGAATGGAAAAAGCTCTTGAAGATAAAATCGTATCGATTTTAGCGCCAATTGTAGGTGGAAAAGATAGAGTAGTTGCAAAAGTTTCTATGGATATAGATTTTTCACAAGTAAAATCAAAATCCACTATCTATTCACCCGATAACGTCGTAAGAAGCGAACAGACGTTAGAAGAGAGCCGTGTGGGTATGAAGCCTAAAGAAGTGGGCGGAGTGCCCGGAGTTGTGAGTAATATCGGTCCCGTACAAGGAACAAAAGGCGGACAGGTTATAGATAAATACAATAAAAGCGAAACTACTACCAATTATGAAATCTCAACGACGATAAAAGACGTAAAAGAGCCTTTTGCAAAGATTAAGAGAATTACGGCAGCCGTCGTAGTGGACGGACATTATAAAGACGTAAACGGTACTAAAAAATATATTCCTCTAAGCCCGCTTGAACTGAAAAACATTGAAAACTTAGTAAAAAACGCTATCGGATACGACCCGAAAAGAGGCGATAGCGTAACCGTTAGCAGTTTTGAATTTGCAAAAACCACGGCAAGTGCCAATACGACTCCTACAGGAAAAATTATGTATATTATGGAAAATTATTTAGGACCGTTTGCACCGGTGTTTAAGTATCTGTTTTTGGCAATCGTGTTGTTTGTTTTTTACAAAAAAGTAATTACTCCGTTTACTCAAAAAATGCTTGAGGTTAAAGTCGAAGAAGAAGAACTTCCGAAACCTGAACTTGAAATAAACGAAGAAGAACTTGAGACTACTTATGATAAAATAAAAGAACTAAAAGAAAAAGTAGAGCAACAGCTCGGTATTAGCAGCGATTTAAACGAAGAAGAGTTAAAATACGAAGTATTGCTTGAGAGAATTACGAAAATGGTAGAAGAAAACACCGAACAAGTTGCGAAAGTACTTGAAAACTTAATCAAAGAAGAACATCCGGAAGGAACATAAAATGGCGCTCTCACCACAACAACAGGCAATTTTAGACGAACTTTCAATGGCTGAAAAAATAGCTATTTTGTTAATTCAATTAGGAGAAGATTTAACGGCGCAGATTTTTTCATATATGGATGTCGAGGCGATAACGGAAATTTCAAAATATATCGCAACGGCAAAAGCTATAGATAAGGCGGTGGCCGCAGCTGTCTTAGAAGAGTTTTATGTCATTTTCCAATCAAATCAATATATTGCAAGCGGCGGTCTTGATTATGCAAAAGAGATTCTTTACAAAGCATTGGGGCCTGAAGAAGCGAAAAAAGTTCTTGACAGACTTGCAAAATCTCTTCAAAGCGAACAGACTTTCGGATTTTTACAAAAAGTCAAACCTCAACAGCTTGCGGATTTTATCGTAAACGAGCACCCTCAAACAATCGCACTTATTTTAGCGCATATGGACCCTACGAGCGCGGCTGAGACGCTTAGTTATTTTCCGGATGAAGTAAGAGCGGAAGTTTTGATGAGGATGAGTAATTTAGGAGATATTTCGCCGGCTGTGATTAAAAAAGTTAGTGCTATTTTAGAAACCAAACTCGAATCTCTAACAGGCTATAAAGTCGAAATCGGAGGAGTTAGATTCGTTGCTGAAATTTTTAACCGCTTAGGTCAAAAAGCGGCTAAAACAACCCTTAAATATATCGAGCAGCTAAATAACGACTTGGCAGAAGAGATTAAAGAAAAGATGTTTACTTTCGAAGATATTCTAAAACTCGACAACACAGCTATTCGCGAAATTTTAAAAGAGGTTGATAAAAACACTCTTATGGTGGCTTTAAAAGGTGCGCCTGAAGAGCTTAAACAAAAATTTTTAGCGAATATGTCTCAAAGAGCGGCAGCTGCGTTTGAAGAGGAGATGCAGTTTTTAGGGCCTGTTAAAGTAAAAGAAGTTGAAGCTGCTCAAAGAAAAGTTATAGAAATAGTTCAAAAACTTGCCGAAGAAGGTAAAGTAAGTATCGGAGCGGAGGAAGAGGTAATTGAGTAGAATAGTAAATGGTGGAAAAAGTGATAGACATATTGTGAAACCGTACCAGTTTAAAAGTCTTGATGATGTTAAAAATGAGGATAACGAATTTAAAAAGGTTGATTTTTCAGCCGAAACCAAAAAACCTCAAGAAGAAAACGACCCTTCTGTTACCCAAAACTCACCTGCACCAGATTCCGAAGTAGTCGAGAGACTTCTTGAAAAGATAGAAGAACTTTCGAATAATATAATCAAATCTCAAATGGAATTTGAAAAAGAGATAAAAAACTGTTATAACAAGTGCGAGGAAGAAAAACAAAAAATTTATAACGAAGTCTATGAAAAAGCAAAGCAAGAAGCAAAAGCCGAGTGTGAGGCTATGCTAAATGAAACGAAAAAATTATATGAAGATTCTATTGCTAAACTTCAGGAAGTGAATAAAAAATTTGAAGAGCAAATTAATAATTTGGAAAAAGAACTTACATCCGTAGCTCTTGATATGGCAAAAGAGATTATTCAAAAAGAGCTTAGCAAAGATTCAAACTCCGTAGCTCATGCACTTGCTAAATCTTTAATGGAGGATTTAAAAGAAGCAAGTAAAATTACTTTAAAAGTAAATCCGAAAAATGCGGAATTTTTAAAAGGAAAATTTGATAATATAGAGATAATTCCGGATGAAGCCGTTAAAGAGGGCGGTGTTGTGATTTTGAGCGATATAGGAAATATAGACGGGAATATTCATGAGAGATTTAAAGCACTAAAAGAAGCAATAGAAGGGAATGAATGAATATAAAAAGTTATAGTTTGCAAGAGCTTGAAAATTTAGCTGAAAAGATTAGAAAAAGAATTTTGGAAGTCGTATCCGCTAAAGGAGGACATTTAAGTTCGACTTTGGGAGCGGTGGAACTTATAATCGGTATGCATTATGTTTTTGACGTTGAAAAGGACCCTTTTATTTTTGACGTCTCTCATCAGGCGTACGCTCATAAGCTATTGACCGACAGATGGGAAAAATTCGATACTTTAAGACAATTCGGAGGCATTAGTGGATATACGAAGCCGAGTGAAAGTAAATACGACTATTTTAGTGCGGGGCACTCTTCTACGTCTATTTCTATAGCGGTAGGAGCCGCAAAAGCTATCAAACTTAAAAAAGAGGATAGAACGCCTGTCGTTTTAATCGGTGATGGCGCTATGAGTGCGGGTATGGTCTATGAAGCTCTAAACGAGCTTGGATATTTGAAACTGCCGGTTGTAATTATTTTAAACGATAACGAAATGAGTATCGGAAAGCCTATAGGGGCTATCAGTAAATATTTAACTCGTCTAAAAGCCGGAAAGTTTTATCAAAATTTCAAAGAAAAATTCAAAAAAATCCTTGAAGCCGCACCTGAAGATTTGAAATACACCGCAAAAAAAGTCGAAGAGTTTTTTAGTGTTAACGGAATTTGGTTTGAAGAGATGGGGCTTGAGTATATCGGTCCTATCGACGGGCATAATTTAGAAGAGATAATCGAAACTTTAAAAATTGCAAAAGAGCTTAAAAAGCCTGTCGTAGTACATGCAAAAACAATTAAAGGAAAAGGCTACAAACAAGCCGAGGGGTATTACGAACATTGGCACGGAGTCGGGCCTTTTGATTTGAAAACGGGAGAGCCTCTTAAAAAATCGTCTTTAAGCGCTACGAAAGTGTATGCGCAAAAGCTTCTTGAAATTGCAAAAAAAGACGAAAGAGTGGTAGGAGTTACGGCCGCAATGCCAAGCGGTACCGGGATGAAAGAGCTTATGCAAGCGTTTCCGCATAGATTTTGGGATGTAGGAATTGCCGAACAACACGCCGTAACCTCTATGGCTCCTATGGCAAAAGAGGGGTTTAAGCCGTTTGTTGCTATATATTCTACGTTTTTGCAAAGAGGATACGACCAGATTATTCATGACGTTTGTCTTGATAATTATCCCGTTAGATTCGCTATTGATAGAGCGGGGATAGTCGGGGCTGACGGAGAGACTCATCAGGGAGTTTTCGATATCGGATATTTAAGAATCTTGCCTAATATCACTCTTTTTGCGCCAAGAGACTTCGAAACTCTCAAAAAAGCTGTCGAATTTGCATATAACTTCGACAAAGGACCGAGTGCGTTTAGGTATCCAAGAGGTGCGTTTGTATTGCCTGATGGGGTTTTTGAAGCGAGCGTTTTCGAGCTTGGAAAAGGTGAAATTTTAGTTCAAAACGATGAAATTATGCTTATAGCCTACGGCAACGGAGTAGGAAAAGCTTACAAAGTGCATAAAGAGCTTGAAAAAAGAGGTATAAAAACGGGAATTTTGGATTTGAGGTTTGTAAAACCTTTTGATAAAGAGCTTTTAAGAAGCCTGAAAGCTAAAAAATGGTATGTAATAAGCGACAACGCAAAAGAGGGCGGAATTGCCGAAATGCTCGATAGTTTCGCAAACGAAGAAAACCTTAACGTTAAAATCGAAAGCTTCGAATATCCTGATAAGTTCATACCGCACGGAAGTGTCGATGAGGTCGAGAGATTTTTGGGTGTGGATTATTTGAGTATAGCGGAAAAAATAGCCGATGAAAATAGCGTATAAAAGCGATATTCACCTTGATTTTTGGGTAAAAGAAAAAAACCGAAATAAAATCAAAGATTTTATAAAAAACATTCTTTTTCCCAAAACTGCGGATGTTTTAATAATTGCCGGCGATTTGGGGCATGACAATTTACAAAACGCCCTTTTTTTAGAAGAGATAAAAAAATATTACGGCGTTGTTTTGGTGACATTCGGTAACCACGACCTTTATCTTTTGGATGAGGAATCTCTTAATAAATACAAAACATCCCACGCAAGACTTAGCGAGCTGAAAGAGTATATCCGTTTTATCGAAGGGGTTTATTTTTTGGACGGAGACATCGCCGATGTTGCGGGGATGAAGATTTTGGGTGCCGGAGGATGGTATGATTTTAGCTATGCGGTTAGGCATGGTATTTCTCTTGAAGTGATAAGAGGGCAGTGGGAAGTTATAATGAGAGACGCCAAATATATCCACCCGAAAATCGACCCTCCTACTTTTTCATCTTTTGAAAAGGAAAAAATCAGAAGTTTTATTTATGATGCCGATATCGTTTTTACTCACGTACCTCCGCTTTATATCAAATGTTTTGATGATGTGCTTATGAATAGCTTTTATACATTCTACGGATACGATTTGTTTGCGAATAATGTAAAATATTGGATATTCGGACATTGTCATCAAGCTCACGATTTTTATTACGATACGGTTAGGTTTCTTAGCTCTCCGCTCGGATATCCTGTCGGCAGAAGAGGGGAGTTTGGGATTAGAGATTTAAATATTAACTTAAAAGGATAAATAATGGCAAAAGCGGTATTTGGGGGAGGGTGTTTTTGGTGTTTGGACGCGGTTTTTAGAAGAGTGAGAGGAGTTAAGGACGTTGTAGTCGGATATGCCGGAGGCAGAAGACCGAATCCGACTTACGAGCAGGTATGCACTGGCGTTACCGGGCATGCGGAAGTTGTGATGATAGATTACGACGAAAACGAAATTACTTACGATAAACTTCTTGATATTTTCTTTGATATCCACGACCCGACTCAATTAAACAGACAGGGCAACGACGTGGGTACACAGTATCGCTCGATTATTTTGTATCTAAACGATGAGCAAAAAGAAAAAGCGCTTAAAAAAATAGAAGAGCTAAAAAATAAAGGCATTAACGTAGTGACGGAAGTAAAACCTCTTGAGAAGTTTTACGAAGCGGAGGAGTATCATCAAAACTACTTCGCCAAAAATCCAAATCAGCCGTATTGTGCGTATGTCGTAGCACATAAAGTTATGAAATTTTTGGAAAAATACGGAAATTAAGTTTTTATTTTGTATCCGTATCCCTTTATATTTTCAAATTCTATTCCCGTTTTTTTCTTTAATCTAGTAATAAAAATATAAAGCGAATTTCCTTCTTTTCCCGTAGCGTTTATTATCTCATCAAGAGTGGCAAAGTCTTTATTTTTGAAGAGCATTAAAAAATTTACTTCATTTTTTGTGAGGATTGAGTAAGTGTTGTTTGAAATTAGGACTCTTTGGGAAGGTTTTAGAGTATAGTTTTTTATTTTTATTTCTTTTGGAAAAATTTTGTTAAGTTTATGAAGAAGTTCTTCTTTGACAAAAGGTTTTTTTATATAGTCTATAGCACCTTTTTTAAAAGCAGTGTCTATTATGCTGCCTTTGATGTAGGCTGATATTACTACTGCCGGAGAAAGGTAATCAAGTAGGTCTAGCCCTCCTACTTTAGGTAAGTTTATATCTATAAGATAGAGGTCGAATTTTTCTTTGGATTTTAATATACTTTCCCCATCATAAAATGCCTTTGCGTCATATCCGTTGTCTTTTAGGGTTTTTACTATAAGTCGGTTAAGAGAAATATCGTCTTCAATTACTGCAATTTTCATTGCTCTCCTTCAAAGTATATATGAATTTTACCGTTTTATTTTCTGATAATACATCGATTTTAATTTCGTATTTTTCAGCGATTGTTTTTATAATATACAACCCAAGACCAAAACCGCCCTTTACGTTTTCTTCTCTATAAAATTTTTTAAAGATTTTTTCTTTATCGGAAATTATGCCGCCGTTTTCAAAACTCAAAACGTTTTTTTTCAGATTTATACGTATTGCCTCGGATGTAGAATATTTAAGGGCATTTTTTATGTTGTTGTCTATTAATATTTCCATATCTTCTTCGTTTGCACAGATATAAAAATCCTCTAGTGATGCTATTATTTTTTTATTTTCGCTTTTTGCTATGTCTTTGAAATATTCAATTCGTTTTGAAACAAGCTCTTTTAAATTTATTTTTTTTACTCTTTTATGGTTTTTGTCAATGTAATAACTCATATTTTTGTATGATGAATATAATTTTTTAATGGCAGGTTTGAGCTCATCATAATCATCCATATATAAAGTTAAAATACTAATAGGAGTTGCCAATTCGTGGAGGGCAAAATGTATGAAATCATCTTTTGATTTTATAGCTTCTTGAAGTTTTTTAAGTGTATTGTTGTATGCCGTAATTACTTCTTTTAAGTTTTTATCCTCAACATTATTTTTAAAAACGGTTTCATTTTTTATTGACTGTGTAAAACTCTCAAGGGTTTTAAGTGTGGAGTTTATCAAAAGTACTATTACTGTACCTATAAGTGAAATAATAATAAAAGTAAAAATCAAAATGGCAGCCATTTTTTTTATTCTTTCACTGAAAACTGCATAATTAATATCTATTTTTAAGATAACGTAACTTTCTTTTTCAAACGGGTTATAGCTTAATATATACATTGCGTTTTTTGTAATTATAGGGTTTTTCTTTAAAAGAGCCCTGTAAAGTTTCATACCTTCTTTTCTTGCTTCTTTCATCTCTTTTAGTGTGTATTTTCTATATAGAGGCGTTATTATGTTGCATTGTTGGGCGTATTTTGTTTTGGGATGTATGAAATAAAGGGTGATTTCTTTTATGAAAGGATTGTTCTGTTTTATTTTTTTTATTTGTTCTTTGAAATAGTTTATTTTAGGATTTTTATAAATATAACCTATTTGCGTAACTATCCCGTTTTTATATACGTCACTAAATGAAATAAAGTTTGTTGTAGCCGGCTCACATATAGGTGGTGAGACATGAATGGTTTTATGAGACATTAAGAGGTCTTTTACAAAGGCTAGCGAGAAGTTTTGGTCGTATTTAAATGTCGTGTGTGTGATTACGAAATTTTTGTTGGTAACGAATATATGAAAATTAGGACCAAGTTTTTTTTTGATTTGTTGTATGTCTTCTTTTTTTAAATGTGATAGTAGATATTTGTGGGCTTTTATTATCTCTTTTTTTTTCAGGTTGTATTCTTTGAGTATTTCTTGTAGGAAATTGTTTGAAAGATATTCAATTTTATAAAAAATTAGCTCTTTTTGGGAGTTTATGTATTTGTTCTGAATTTTTATATATGCGGTTCCGATAAAAAGTAAAGATAACAAAAAAACAAAAATCAAAAGACTGATCAAAAATACAACTCGCTTAATTTTTGCCCTTTTTTCGTAATTTTAGCGAAAGTGAAAGAGAACTGAAAGGTTTTTTGTATTTAATTTTTTTGAAATACTAAAAAAAGGGGGAAAGGATGGAAAAGGTTATAACTGCATTTGTAATGTTTTTGGGGGTTACTTCGGTATATATATTTATAAATGAAAGTGTAAGTGAGGGGATTGCGCTTTTTGTAATTACACTGATTTTAATTGATTTTTTTTACAGAGTAGGGCTTCTGGAGGATGATACTAGAAGAAAAATTTAAAGGAGAAAGAATGAAAAAAATACTGTTAATATTTTTCAGTCTTATTGTGATTTTATTTTTTAGTGGTTGTAGTGATTCTAGTACTGAATATCATCATATTTTTCCACAGCAATTTAGAAATTGGTTTTTACAAAAAGGTATAGATGTTGATAAATATACTATTGCAATTACTAAGAAAGATCATAGAACCGGGAATCTGGCATTACACAAAACTCAATGGAATAGAGAATGGTATGAATGGATAAGACAACACCCTAATGCTACAAAAAGTGAAATTTTATATCAAGTAGAAAAAATGCTAAGAAAAAGAGGATTTGTAGGATTAATAAAATTATACGATTATAGAACTAAACAACCTGTAGGTGAATTAAAATTAATCGGGAGTGGATTTTTTGGTATCTTTGCAAGACTCGGGAGTTTAATTTTAAAGATTTTCGGTGCAAATAGTAAAATAAGTGTATTTTTAGTATGGTTGGGTTCAGCTGTTGCTAGTATGTTTGGTTTAAGAGTGAGTTCTGAAACAGCTGCAGGAATAGGACTAATAACAGTTGTAGTTTTTATATCAATCGCTGCATATGTAAGTTATATTTATCCAGATTTATGGATTTGGTTTTTAGGTACAATAGGAATCATTTTTGGATTTATTGAGTCTATTGAAGAATCCATTAATTAATGCGAAAGGAGAAAAATGAAATTAAGAGAATTAGGAGTTAAATTTACTACTTATCAAAAATTAAATTATCCTGAAAATTTAGGTAAGAGAACCAAATTTGGTGGTGACCCTGAATGGATTCAAAATGATCAAACTCCAATATGTCCAAAATGTAAAAACAAGATGGTTTTTGTTTCACAGATTGATTCATTCGATTATAACGGTTATCCGACAGAAGAAGCAGAGTATATTTTCGGCGATGTAGGTATGATATATGTGTTTTTTTGTTTTGAGTGTTTAGAAACTGAGTCAGTATTTCAATGTTATTAATTAATATTTTCTGATATAATCTCTCTAAAAAAAAGAGGGATTTTCCTATGCTTATCGATTCTTTCAACAGAACAATAGATTATATCCGCGTATCCGTAACAAGCAGATGTAATTTCAGGTGTCTTTATTGTATGCCGAATACTCCTTTTGAATGGGAACCTCACGAAAATATTTTAAGCTATGAAGAGATGTTTGAATTTTTGCGTCTTGCGATAGATGAGGGTGTTAAAAAAATACGCCTCACAGGGGGTGAGCCTCTTCTTAGAAAAGATTTGGATGTATTTGTAAAAATGCTTCATGATTACAAGCCCGAGCTTGATTTGGCATTAACTACAAACGGGTATTATTTGAAAGAATATGCAAAAAAACTCAAAAAAGCCGGGCTTAAAAGAGTAAACGTCTCACTTGATAGTCTAAAACCGGAAGTCGCTGCGAAAATCGCACAAAAAGATGTCTTGAATAAAGTAATTGAAGGGATTTTGGAGGCGAAAAAAGAGGGGCTTTTGGTGAAACTCAATACCGTTGTGATGAAAGGTATAAATGACGGAGAAATTTTGGATTTGCTCGAGTGGGCGAAAAAACACGGAATGACTATCAGGTTTATAGAGTTTATGGAAAATGAGAGAGCGTACCCAGGAATAAAAAGAGTTTCTTCGGATGAGATATTAAAAGAAATTTCTAAAAAATATAATTTTAAAGAGCTACCTAAAGACAACAGTGCGAGTAAATATTTCGAGCTTGAAGACGGATATGTATTCGGAATAATAGAGCCTCATAGTGAAGATTTCTGTAAAAGTTGTAATAGGATTCGTTTGACGGCGGAGGGGTATTTGATTCCTTGTCTTTTCTTTACGGAAAGTTATAATATTAAAGAAGCGATAAGAAAAGGTGATATTAAAAAAGCCGCCGAAATTTTAAGAGAGGTGGTAAAAAACAAACCTGAAAAGAACGATTGGCAAGAAGAGGAAGTTTCAAGCAGAGCGTTTTGGGAAACGGGGGGATAGTTTTTTAATGGAAAAATGGATAATGAAGAATTGACAATGGAGAATTTTGGTGAGTTTGTGAAATGTAGTATAAAAACAAATAAGCGGAGGATGAAAAAAGCGGCAAGGGGATAAGATGAAAATCAAATACAGAAAAAACGAAAATTGGGGAATGTTGAGTTTTAGGACTATCGATATCGATGGAATCGAAGAGCTTATAAGAGAAAAAATTCTTGAAAAAGAGACACAAGATATCGATATTTTGGATGTAAAAATTGAGATTGACGATGATGTTTATATAGTTCACGTATTTTATGCAAGGGAAGTTGATGAATGAGATAAAATCCGCGGCAAAAGCTATTAAAGAAGCGAAATATCTACTCATAACGGCAGGTGCCGGTATGGGAGTGGATAGCGGGCTGCCCGATTTTAGAGGAGATGAGGGATTTTGGAGAGCTTATCCTATAGCTAAAAAATTGGGTCTTAATTTTCAAGCACTTGCAAATCCGAGGTGGTTTGATATCAATCCGCGTCTTGCTTGGGCGTTTTACGGGCATAGGCTTAATTTATACAGAAGTACGACTCCTCATGAAGGGTTTAAAATCCTTTTGAATATGCCTCATGAAAAATTCGTATTCACATCAAACGTCGACGGGCAGTTTCAAAAAGCCGGCTTTAGTGAAAATAAAATAGTGGAAATTCACGGAAGTATTCACTATTTACAATGCACTGAGCCGTGTAGTGACGAAATATGGGAAAATAACGAAATTATCGAAATAGATATGGAAAAATTCGAGGCTTTGAATTTTCCGTATTGTAAAGAGTGCGGTAAAATCGCAAGACCGAATATTTTGATGTTCGGAGATTTTAGATTTGTTGAAAATCGAGTGGATAGGCAGCTTGAGAATTTTAATCGTTGGTTAAGCAAAATCGACGATAAACTCGTAATTGTGGAAATAGGGGCCGGAAAAGCGGTACCGACCGTTAGGCATATGAGTGAGAGAATAAAAGATATGTACCAAGCAAAACTTATAAGGATAAATCCACGAGAAAGTGACGGAGCCGATATCGAGATTAAGAAAGGTGCCAAAGAGGCATTAACAATGATTTCACAATATTTATGATATAATTTTTCGATTTCAAAAGAAAGGTGATTTATGAAAAAATTACTATTAGCAACTATTTCAGGTGCAGTATTATTTGCATTTAATATGCAAGTTGGGAAAACATATCAATGTCAAACTGTAGGTATTTCTTTTAAAGAAGGTAATCAAACGAGAAATATTCCTGCAAACGATAAAACAAAAGAGGCACTTAAAAAAGCTCTTGGAGATATTTATAGTGTAAAAGCAAAACTTCAAGATAGTAAAGATTTGAGTTTAAGTGCAAACGGAAAATCGGAAGTTTTAAAATTCAGAGGAAAATGGAAAAACTATAATCAATACGTTTCAAAAAGCGGTGCGCTTATTTTTATGCCTGATAAAAACACTACAAGCGATAATGCGGCTTTGATTGTTGTGCCTAAACAACTAATCGTATTTTATAAATGTAAATGATCGTATTCGTATACGGAAGTTTAAAAAGAGGCAAAAGATTGCACTCTTACTTGAAAAGCGCTAAGTTTTTGGGTGAGGGTGTAACTTGTAGGCCTTATCCTTTAATAGTCAGTAAAAGCGGCTGGTATCCGTATCTGATAGAAAAAAAAGGCGGATATAAAATAAAAGGCGAAGTTTATAAAATCACTCCGAAACTCTTAAAAATTCTCGATAAAATAGAAGAAGCTCCCAATTACTACTACCGCAAAAAAATTTGTGTTAAAATAAACGGTAAAAGCGTAAAAGCTTGGACGTATTTCGTAAGAAAGCCTCCTAAATTTACAAAAAAAGAATTGATTAAAGAATTTTAGTTTAAGTTTTGTTTATTTTTATCGGGTATTCTTTGTAAAAAAGGGAAAATATGAATATTTTAATCGTAGAAGACGATTACGATTTGCATGATACTATAAAAGATTTTTTAGAACTTCAAGGTTTTAAATGTGATAGTGCGTTTGACGGTAAAAGTGCGGTTGAGAAAATTTACGAAAAAGATTTTGATGTTGTAATATTGGATGTAAAATTACCTGAAATGAACGGTTTTGAAGTGGCAAAAAGAGTGAGAGAATTTAGCAAAGTTCCTATAATTTTTCTAACTTCTCTTGACGGTGAAAAAGACGTTGAAAAAGGTTTTTTAAGCGGAGGAGACGACTATATAAGAAAACCTTTTTCTTTGAAAGAATTAAAACTTAGAATCGATGCTATTATCAAAAGAGTTTATGGGGATAGCGAACGAGTTAAAATCAGAGATTTTGAATTCGATTTGAAAAATATGACTTTGTATAAAGACGGAAAAGAGGTACATCTCAAGCCAAAACACGCAAAACTTTTGAAATTTTTTATAAAAAATAAAAATCAGGTTGTTAGCAAAGATGAAATTTTTAATGCAATTTATGATTATGACGAAGAGGTAAATGAAAATTCTTTAAGAGTGTTTATTAAAGATTTGAGAAATATTTTAGGAAAAGATAGTATCGAAACATTAAAAGATAGAGGATATAGATTTGTTGGCTGAAAAAAAATCACTTAAGAGATTCTTGCTTGTTTATATACTTTCTACTATGTTTTTGATAGCGGTAGGGGAGTGGTTTTATTATAAATTAGCACTTCATTCCGTTATCAAAAACGATATTATGACTATTCAAAAAGAGCTTAGTAATTTTTTGAAAGATAAAAAATTCAAACTTTTAATAGACCGACAAGTTCCTTTTAAAATTGACGATACCAAATACGCCGTTTTCGTAAACGGAGAATTTATGTACGGAGATTTTAATAAAAATATAAACGAGCCTTTTTTAGTAAAAGATAATAAACTTTACTATAAAAAAATTTTATTTAAACGATGGGGAAAAATTGAGATAATTTTTGAAAAAAGTATAAAAAAAGAGGTCGAAAATATAAAAAAAGAGCTTTTGGTATTTGCCGTTTTTGCCTTTTTGTTTGTCTGTATTATCGCTTTTATTTTAGGAAAAATTTTTTTGCGTCCGATGAGAGATGTGATTAATAATCTTGAAAGTTTCATAAGAGATACGACTCATGAAATGAATACTCCTATAAGCGTGATATTGAGTAATATTGAAATTCTAAAGATGAAAAACGTCCCTTCAAAAGAATTAAAAAGAATCGAAAACGCGGCTTTTAGACTATCTAAGATTTTTAAAGACCTTACATTTGTGCGACTTCATCATCAGCAAAAAAGAGATATCGTAAAGGTGGATTTGGCCGAGTTTATACAAAATAGGCTTGTAATGTTTGAAACTCAAATAGAAAATAAAAATATAAAAATCATAAAAAATCTTCATAATGAGATTATTGAAATCGACAAAGAGGATTTAACTAGGTTAATTGACAATATTTTATCAAACGCAATTAAATATTCATCTCCGAATAAGGAAATATTTATTAATTTAAAAGATGGCGTATTTAGCGTAGTAAACGAAGGCGAAATAAAAAATTTAAAAGAGATAACAAAAAAATTTGTAAGAGAAAATAGTAGTGAAGGCGGATTCGGGCTTGGGCTTTTTATCGTTAAAGAGATTTGCAAAAGATACGGTTTTGATTTCGAGATAAAAAATCAGGAAAACTTCGTAAAGGTCTCCATTAATTTTAAATCTGAATAATTATTCATTTTTGTTTATTTTGTGTTTATTTACAAGGTGTAAAATACAATTAAAAGTTTTAAGGAGGGAAAAATGAAAAGATTAATTGCAATGTCTTTAGTTGCTATGACAACTCTTTTTGCAAGCAACTATCAACAAAAACCGATTGAAAAATATGTAATTTCTATGCCTAAACAAGCTCTTTCACGTATGGAAATAAAAGACTTGATGCATATGAGAGAAGAAGAAAAACTTGCAAGAGACGTTTATATTACGCTCTATAGTAAATGGCATTTGCCGGTATTTAAAAATATCTCAAAAAGTGAAAGCTGGCATATGCATATGATTAAACTTTTGTTAAACAAATACAATCTTCCCGATCCTGTTGAAAAAATCGGAGATAAAGTGGGAGTTTTTGAAAATAGAAAATTACAAAATCTCTATTATAAACTCGTTGCAATGGGTGAAAAAAGTCCGGTTGCCGCTTTGAAAGTCGGAGCATTGATTGAGGATTTGGATATTTACGATTTGAATAGAGCAATAAGAGATACGGATAATAAAGATATAAAATTCGTATATTCGGCTTTAAGACACGGTAGTGAAAATCATATGAGGGCATTTGTAAGACTCCTTAGAAGTTACGGTAGCGATTATACGCCTAAATATATCTCAAAATCTTATTTCGATAATATTTTGTCTTCAAAAGGAAAAGCGTTCGGGTTTAATAACGCGCTTAGTGAAATTTATGGAAAAGTAGTAAAAGTTTATCAATTACCGGGACTTAGAAAAGGCGTTACTTGGTGGATGATGGATGTTGAAACTAAAAATAAAACAATAAGAGTCGCTATAGCTCCTACATGGATATTACCTGAGGTTGCCGTTAGAGCTGGAGATATAGTCGAGATTGAAGGATATCAGGGAATGTATAGTTTTATTGTTTGTAAATTAGAAGATAAAACAAGCGGATTTGAGTATATTTCAAGAAGTAAAAGGTGTGCGAAATGAAACGAAAATGGATAGATCTGTTTTTGTTTTATTCAACCGTAATGATTATTTTTAGCGGAATTGTTTTATATATTATGCCTCACGGAAGGGTTGCTTATTTTACGGGTTGGACGTTTTTGGGTCTTGGAAAAGACGCATGGGATAATTTGCACGTTATTTTCGGTATTTTAATGGTGATAGTAGCTATTTGGCATATCGTTGTAAATTGGAAGGTTTTAAAAAAATATTTAATTGCCAAAGAATCACTGTTTTCTTTGGCGATTGTTGTTTTTATTATTTTCGGAACGGTAAATAATTTACAACCGTTTAAAGCCGTTAGCGATTTTGAAGAATATGTAAAATCTTTATGGCCACAAAACAAATATCAGATTCCCATAGCTCACGGTGAGCTTTTAACCTTAAACGATTTTTGTAAAAAATTGGGAATAAATGAAACGGAAGCTTTAAAAACATTAAAAAAGAACGGAATTAGTGCTGAGCTTGATGAAACATTAAAAGAGATAGCGCAAAAAAACAATAAAACTCCCGTTGAAATTTATCAAATGATTAAAAACTTGAAAAAAGAACCAACTATAAAACCGAAATTTATGCCGGGAAGCGGTATGGGAAGAATGAGTTTGGAGGAATTTTGTAAGAAATATCATATTGATATAAATAAAGCTATATATAATCTCAAAGAAAGAGGAATAAAAGCTGATAAAAAGATGACTTTAAGGGAGATTGCTTTTAAAAACAATTTAACTCCTATAGATATAGCTGAGATAGCCTCTCAATAGTTTGACATATGTTAGAAAGTTTTGTATAATTTTATAAACATATGTCAAATAAGGAGGGGAAAATGAGTGCTGATAAAAGATTCACTTACGGTTTTATGTTGCTTATGTTTTTTACGCTGGTTTTTTTACCGGCACTTAAAATTTTAATTAAAGGATAAAAATGAAAAAAATTTTACTTTCTATGTTATTTGTAATTACATCATTGTTTGCGTTTAGTAAAAAAGTAACGATTACGAATAATGAAAAACAAGCTTTGAGTTATATGTATGAAGAAGAAAAACTCGCAAAAGACGTATATTATACTCTAGGCAAAATGTATCCGAATTTAAGCGTATTTAATCGAATATATAATGCCGAAATAGTGCATGAAACAAGTGTTGCGAATGTTATGAAACATTATAATCTTCCTCTTCCTGTAAGAGGAGATGTAATAGGGAAATTTACAAATCCTCATTTGCAAAAACTTTATAATCAATTAATAGCTCTTGGTAAAAAATCTCCGGTAGATGCTTTAAAAGCCGGAATTATGGTAGAGGTGACTGATGTTGATGATTTGGACAAATACCTAAAAACGGCAACTTCTCCTGATGTTATAGCTCTTTTTAAATTTTTAAGAGCGGGAAGCTATAATCATTATAATGCTTTTAATTGGTCATTGAAAAACTTAACCGGTAAAACAGCGTGTGAATTGATGAGTAAAGAGTGGTGTAAAAATTATCCGTTCAAAAGAGGAATCGGTAGAGAATACAGAAATTGGTATTGGTTCGCTGGAGCCGGAGGAGGAATGAGATAATTCCTCTTTTAGTTTTTTATAAAATCTTCTAAAATCTTTTTGTGGTCAAATACCAGTTCATCCCACGGAATATCTTCGAGTTTAACGACAAACGTTTCTTTAGCGTCATCTCCGGCTTTCGGATAATCAAAAGCGTGACAAACGAAAACGATACTTGCGGTATGCATTCTCGGGTCGCGGTTGGGGTCTGAATATGCACCTAAAATTTTTTCAATCATAACATCCAAATTCGTCTCTTCTTTCATTTCACGAATAAGAGCTTCTTCAACTTTTTCGCCGTAATCTACAAAACCTCCCGGCAGTGCATATCCGAGAGGAGGATTTTTTCTTTTTATAAGTACTATTCCTTTAAAATCGGGATTAAAGATTTTTATAATTCCGTCAACCGTTAAAAAAGGAGTCGGTCTTACCCAATCCGGAATATTTAATTTTTTGGCTTCATCGCAAAGTTTCATTGTTGTCCTTTAAAACGGCAAATAATCCGCGTCTATAATTTCTACTTTTTCTTTTTCAATTTTGCAAACAGGATAATTTTTAGTGAAAATTTTACATTTCATTTTCGAGAGATTTTCTAAAAAAGATAAAAACTCTTTTTCATCGATAATTTTTAAGGCTTTAAGCATCCCATTAATTTCACAATCTTCGTAATATGAAATTTCAATGTCATTATTTTGTATGGTATAAAGTTTTATTATTGCAATTTCAACGTTTGCTTTTTTGTTAATTAAAGTTAAAATTTCTTGTTTTAGTTTATTCACTCGTGTTTTCATCTGTAATATTGAATTCTTTAGAATCGACTACCTGATCGTTATCAACGATACTTACTCTCCATTTTCCGACAAAACACGGTTGAATATTGATAGTTGAGTATGTTCTCCATCTCGAACCGGTGTATATAGGTAATTGAACGTCGGCATAGATTTTCCAAACGCCGTTTACATTTTTTTCCCAAACAAAGTCGATGAGTCTGTTTTCTTTAATATTGGTAAAATAAGCAAAAGCATAAACTTTTTTGTCTTTTGTCGTAAATGTGTCGGTAATTTGTTGAGGTGTTAAATCGACCACTTTTTTGCAAGTTACGAACTCTTTAATATCATAAGCAAAAGCGATTACCGCAAGTAAAGTTAAGAGTAATTTTTTCATTTAAACCTCCAAGATTAAGGTAACGGGTCCGTCGTTTAAGATTTCGACTTCCATATGAGCTGCGAAAACTCCTTCTTTTGTCGGAATATATCGGTTAAGTTCTTCTATCATTTTAGCATAAAATTCTTTTGCACTCTCTGGTGACATCGAGTTTTGAAAATTCGGTCTTGTGCCTTTTTTTGTAATTGCTGGGATTGTGAAATTCGGTATGAGTAAAACCTCACCATTTATATCGATAACGCTTTTTTCGAATCTATCACCGAAAATTCTTAAATTTGCAATTTTTTTCGCCATTTTTTTAAGTTTCTCTTCGGTGTCTTCTTTTTCAAATCCAATAAGTACGCAAATTCCTTCATTTATTTGATTGATGAGTTTATTTTCAACGCTTACACTTGCTTTTTTTACTCTTTGGATTACCGCTTTCATGCTTCCTCCGCAAGTTTTAATAAAAATTGGGCCACTTTTTCACTATCATTAGGGCATTCTACAACTTTATACTCTTTTATTCCTATTTCATCCGCTAAATGTTTATATTCCACTTTCAATTCCAAATCTGTTTCGCTGTTGTCTATCATAAAAGATATCGGATAAATAAGCACTTTTTCATTTTTAAATTCTTTTAATTTTTCATCAAGATAAGGCTGTAACCATTCTCCTCTGCCAAATCTTGATTGAAACGCCAAACTGACCGATTTGAATTGAGGCAGTTTCTCTTTTAAAATTTCTACGTGTTTTTTTACTTCTTCTTCGTAGCTATCTCCGGATTCTATTATTTTTTTAGGTAGTCCGTGAGCTGAAAATATCAAATTCCACTCACTCGGATTTTCAACGGAATTTAATATATTTTCTTTTAAAATTTCATTAAATTCTTCGTTTTGATAAAAAGGTTTTACTATTTTAACCTTACCTTTGAAATTGGTGTTTTTCAAATCATCCAGAGCACTTTCTACTGTCGTAAAAGAGTAATGAGGGTACATCGGAATAAAAATAATTTCATCGTATTTATGAATCGAATCTTTTAAATAAGGAGCGGTATATCTCATAGCATAAATTACGTCGTATTTTTCGTTTTTCATTTTTTCACATAAACTTTCGGTTACTTTGTGAAGTCTGCTACCGCCAATTGTTTCGTAGTTTTTCCATACTTTTTTGTATCTTATATTTGAGATAAGAGGAGCTAAGATATGACGGATTGGAGAGTTGATTATTCTTTTGTCTTTAAACATATTATAAAGAAATTCTTTAAGCTCCTTTTCGCTTCTGGCCCCTCCCATATTGTGTAGTATTATCGCTTTCATTTTATCTCCACGTAATCTTTGATATTGATTCCGAAACCTTTAAGAGCGTTTAATTCGCTTTTGTGTTTTGATATTAGATTCAGATTTTTAATACCCAAAGATTTTAATATCTGCGCTCCGATTCCGAATTCTTTATTGTCTTTGCTGTTAGAATCGATAAATACGATAACTCCGTTGTTGAATTTTATATATTCGAGCACTTTTTGATACTCTTTCATCAGTGAATCGTTTAGTAAAAAATCTACGTTTTTGGTGACTTTGTAAAATTTAACGTTTGTTGTTTCTTTTGGATTATTGGCTATTACGTAGTGAGTTTGTCCCAAATGGTCTTTAAAGACTATTTTTTTAAATTTGACGTCGTTTAGGATTATTTCTTCTTCAGCCGTTTTTTCGACTAAGCTTTCAAATTGCATTCTATATTCTACGATGTCGGAGATATAGACGATATTTAGATTATGCTCTTTTGCGAATTTTTTCAAATCGTCTCTTCTTGCCATCGTGCCGTCTTCGTTCATAATCTCGCATATTACGGAACTTGGGAATACGCCCGCAAGTTTGCAGATATCTACGCTTCCTTCGGTATGACCGGTTCTGACAAGCACGCCTCCTTCTTTTGCGATAAGCGGGAAAATATGTCCCGGTTTTACAAAATCATCCGGTTTTGAGGTAGGGGATGAGAGTTTTTTGATAGTCAAATCCCTCTCAAAAGCACTTATTCCCGTTTTGCACTCTTTTGCATCAACACTTATTGTAAAAGCCGTCGAAAAACTCTCTTGATTTTGAGGAACCATCGGGTTTAGTTCGAGTCTTTTTGCGATATCTTTGGTGATACTCACACAAATAAGCCCTTTTCCTTTACTTGCTAAAAAATTTACCTTCTCAGGAGTCGAAAACACTCCGGCATATACCAAATCGCCTTCGTTTTCCCTATCTTCATCATCAATCATAATTATGATTTTGCCTTGTTTTATATCTTCGATCGCTTGTTTAACTCTTTCAATTGCTTCTGACATCAAAGGCCTTTTTTTCGTAATTTTATCAAAATATATACTTTTAGAAATTTTTGTCATTTTTGCATAATTTATATAGTTTATTATCTCATAAAAAAAAGGGGTCGGGGTGAATAATGTAATAACATCAACATTGGGATTGTTTAGTGTTTTTATGATTGGGTGTGGGGGTAGTTCGAGTAATAGTGTCGATATGGTGACGCAAATGGCAAACGCTTCATTGGAAAAAGTTCAACAAAGTGCCGAAACATTGGAAAACAACGATGTTACTGACGTTATAACTCTACAGAGTATTAATAGTGACCTTTTATCGACATCTACGTTATCTACGAAAGTTTCTTCGAATATTGCGTGTGATAACGGAGGATTGGCACAGATTAGTAAAACTACAAGCGGATATGTGATAAATTATGACAATTGTCAATTAAATTCTCATTTTTTAGACGGAACGTTGTCAGTAGATGCTAGTAATTGCGACGTATGTGGTATTTGTACAGATAAAAAATATACTTTTTTGAGTGATTTTAAATTGGATAATACTATTTTTTCAAAAGATTCGACTATCGATTTGGTAAATACCATTAATGATAATTGTGATATAACGAATCTTTCTTTAAATGAGAATGTAACTTTTTTAAAGAATTCAAACAGCTATAAACTTGAAAATGCAAATATAATTTCTCAAATAAACGATTCTAACGTTACTTGGAAATATAACGGAGGAAGAATTATTTTTGATGATAACACTTATGCATTAATTTCCGAAACTACAAAAGACTTTTTGTCTCAAAACGGAGAATTGGTGGAGTTCGAAAATAAATTTTTATTTGACAATTCAAACGGACTTGCGAATTATCAAAATGGAAAATTAAGTTTGTATTTGGATACGAATAATGACGGAAAATACGACAAAAACGAAACTATCAATTAGTTTCGTATAGCCCTGCGAAATTTATAAAAAGTCTGATAGCATTCATCATAGCCTGGTATTGAATGTAATTTCTATCGCCTTTTAAGTGTAATAGTTCGACTTGAAGATTTTTCCTATCCGCGACTCCTATATAAACCGTACCTACCGGTTTTGTCGGAGTGCCACCCGTAGGCCCGGCTATTCCGCTAACGGCAATAGCAAAATCGGCTTTGCTGATTTCTATAGCTCCTAAGAGCATCTCTTTTACCGTCTGTTCGCTAACTGCTCCGTATTTTTCGAGAGTTGAGTTTTCCACTCCGAGCCATTCGTGTTTTATTCTATTTGCGTATGTTACTACGCTTCCGTCAAAACAATTGCTTGAGCCGCTTATTTTAGTAAGATGACTTGCAATAAGCCCTCCCGTGCAGCTTTCGGCAAAAGTGATTTTTTTAGGAGGGAGAGTTTTAACGATATGTTCGAAAAGATTTCCGAAGACAACATAAGGAATTGTCGAAATTATCTCTTTTTTTATCGTATCGCTTAAAGGTTCTGTGACGATTTCTACAAATCCTCCTTCGTTTTCATATATGGTATAATCGAGTTTGTGGGCGTTTAAAATAGGCTCCAAAAACATTAAAGCCGTATCTTTGTCCATTTTGAATACGTTTATTCTCTCAAAAGACGGGGTTATTATAAATATTTCCGGTACCTCTTTTTCCAACAATATTACGTTTACGTTTTTACCACCGAGCTCCACTAAAAAGCTGTTTTTAGAAAATTTACTTTTTTCCGGTACTAAAATGTCGTTTTTTACCACTATGTTTTGGTTTGCAAGCCTTGCGATTATTCTCGTAACCAAAGGATAAGTTTTTTGGTTTGTGACAATTAACGTATCGCTGCTCGGTCTAAAATCGATATCGAAACTATCGATATACTTTATCGCGTCAAAGCTGATATATCTGAAAAGCTCTTCTTTTAGCGCTTTTTTGAATCTCCACTCTTTACCGACAAAAATTACTTCCATGCTCTCTCCTTTGTGTTATAATAATTATAACAAAAGGAGCTGCTATGAAAACAAAACTACCCGAATACACACTTCCAAAAGAGAAAGTTTTTAAAAGCAACGGAAAGTTAAAAAGAAAATTTTATGAAAAAGAGCTCTTAAAACTCCAAGTAGAACTTGTAAAACTTCAAGCTTGGATAGTAAATAATAAAAAAAGAATGTTGGTAACTTTCGACGGAGTCGATACCGCAGGAAAAGACGGCACGATTAAAAGAATTTTAGAGCATCTCAATCCTCGAGTAGCCAGAAGCGTAGCACTGCCAAAACCGAGCGACAGAGAAAAGACTGAGTGGTATTTTCAAAGATACGTGCCTCATTTTCCGGCAGGTGGAGAGATGGTCTATTTTAATAGAAGCTGGTACAATCGTGCGACTGTGGAGAGGGTTTTTAATTTTTGCACTCACGAAGAGTATCTCAGATTCATAAGACAAGTGCCTAAATTTGAAGATTTGATTGTGGATGAGGGGATATATTTTATTAAGTTTTGGCTTCAAATTTCAAAAAAAGAGATGAAAAAAAGACTCAAAGCAAGAGAAAACGACCCTCTTAAAAATTGGAAACTTTCATCTCTTGATTGGGAGAGTTATAAGCATTATGAGGACTATCAAAAATATAAACAAGAGATGTTCGATTTATCCGCTACGCCATATGCTCCATGGGTTGAAGTGGATGCGAATGATAAAAAAAGAGCGAGAATAAACGTCATAAGATACATTTTAAGCAAGTTCGATTATCCTGACAAAGAATATTTTTACGAAGCCGACCCGAACATAGTAAAAGTTATAACAAACGCCGGATAATTTTGATATAATACTGCGTAAAAAGGACAATTGAATGGATTATAAAGAGACTCTCCTTTTGCCTAAAACCTCTTTTCCGATGCGCGGGAATCTTCCACAAAACGAGCCTAAAAGATACCAAAAATGGTTTAGTCAAAACGTCTATGAAAGAATGAAAGAAAATAGACGCGGAAACGACAAATTCAATCTACACGACGGACCTCCGTATGCAAACGGACATATTCATATCGGTCACGCACTTAATAAAGTTTTAAAAGATATTATTAATAAATATTACTATTTCCAAGGATTCGATATCAGATACGTACCTGGTTGGGATTGTCACGGACTGCCAATAGAACAACAAGTGGAAAAAAAGATTGGTAGAGAGAAAAAAGAAACCCTTCCGAAAACAAAAATCAGAGAACTATGCCGCGAACACGCCGCGAAATTTATCGAAATTCAAAAAGAAGAGTTTAAATCGTTGGGAATTATCGGTGATTGGGAAAATCCATATAAAACTATGGATTTCGAATTTGAAGCCGACATTTATAAAGCACTCTCCGAAATTGCCAAAAAAGGTCTTTTAATAGAGAGAAGTAAGCCTGTATTTTGGTGTATGCACGATAAAACCGCTCTTGCGGAAGCGGAAGTTGAATATGAAGACAAAGAAGATTATTCAATCTACGTAGCGTTTCCTCTAAGCAAAGAAGCAAACAAAGCACTCGGGACTAAAAGCGCGAAAATTATCATCTGGACTACTACGCCATGGACGCTTCCTGCGAATATGGGAATTGCTCTGAATCCTGAAACTCCTTATGTTTTAACGAGTGATAATTTTATAGTTGCAAAACCTCTTTATGAGAGATTAAAAGAAGAGGGTGTGGTAAACGGCGAAATCGTAAAAGAATTCGATCCTAAAGAGCTTGAAGGACTAAAAGCCGTAAATCCTCTAAACAATAGATTATCGGTAATTCTTCTTGGAGAGCACGTAACAATGGACGGCGGTACGGGATGCGTTCATACGGCTCCGGGGCATGGTGAAGAAGACTACAGAGTTTGGAGAGCATACGGATACGAAGAGATTTTACAACCTGTTGATGATGAAGGAAAATATTCTCCTATTATCGTAAAAGAAGGTCTTTTACCTGAGAATTTCGTAGGTATGCATATTTTTGAAGCGAATGAAAAAATTTTAGAGATTTTAGGTGAAAATTTAATCAAAGCTTCAAAATTCACACACAGCTATCCGCACTGTTGGAGATGTCATAATCCTGTTATTTTCCGCGCGACCAAACAATTTTTTATCGTAATGGATAAAGAGTATGAGGGCGATACTTTAAGAAACAAAGCCCTAAAAGAGATTCAAAACGTAGAATTTACACCTCCAAGCGGTAAAAACAGACTATCTACGATGGTTAGCAACAGACCTGATTGGTGTGTAAGCCGTCAGAGAGATTGGGGTGTGCCGATTGCGTTTTTTAGAGATAAAACAACGGGAGAGCTTTTAATAGACGATGAGATTATCGAGCATATTTATAATATTTTTAAAGTAAAAGGCGCCGATGCTTGGTATGATATGAGTATTGAAGAGTTATTGCCGGAATCAAAAAAATCTCTTGCTCCTAATCTTGAAAAAGTAAACGACATTCTTGATGTATGGTTCGATAGCGGCTCGACTTGGTTTGCTGTGCTTAAATCGGGCAGATACGACGCCGGTGAATATCCTGCGAGTATGTATCTTGAGGGAAGCGACCAGCATAGAGGATGGTTCCAAAGTTCGCTTTTAGTATCTACAGCGGTAGAAAACAGAGCTCCTTATAAATCCATTCTTACTCACGGATTCACCGTTGATGAAAAAGGTGAAAAAATGAGTAAGTCCAAAGGAAACGTAGTAGCTCCGAGCGAAGTGGCAAAAAAATTCGGTACCGAAATTCTTAGACTTTGGGTTGCTACGAGCGATTATAGCGGAGATATCAAACTTGGTGAGAATATTCTAAAACAAGTGGCGGAACAATATAGAAAAATAAGAAATACAATAAGATTCTTGCTTGCTAACGTAAACGACCTTGAAGAGATAAAACTTGATAATCCGTCAATGATTGACAAATGGATTTTAAGCAGAACGAAAGAAGTGTTTGATGAGGTTGTGTATCTTTTCGGAAAATATGATTTTTCAAAAGCGTTTAATATTCTAAATAACTTCATCGTAACGGAACTTAGCGCTATTTATCTTGACGTATGTAAAGACAGATTATATTGTGAACCTCTAAATTCGCCAAAAAGAAGAAATTCACAAAGTACAATGGCGATTATTTTAAAAGAGATGCTGCCGCTTTTAGCGCCTGTGCTTACATATACTATGGACGAAGCGGTAGAGCATGCTCCTAAAGTAATTAAAGAAGACGCACGTGATATTTTCGATTTTATCTATACTCCGCTTGCGGCTGTTGAGAATCCTATTGATGAGGATATTTTGGAAATCAGAAGAAGATTTTACGAAATCGTAGATAAACTCAAAAAAGAAAAAGTAATAAAAGACACTCTTGAGCTTGCTATTGAGACTAATTACGATAAACTATTGGTAGATGAAATGGCTGAATTTTTTAACGTAAGTATGATTTGTGACAATATAGAGGGTGAAACGCTTGATGAATTCCATGTGGGAGATGAGCAATTCGTAGTGAAAGTTAAAAAATCTCCTCTTCACAAATGTCCGAGATGTTGGAGATATTTATCAAAAGAAGAAAACGAGCTTTGTGAGAGATGTCAAAAGGCTCTTAATGGATAAACCTGTACCTTTTTGGTTTGTCCTATTTACGATTATCGTACTTGTAGGCGGTAGTTATTTGATTTATTTGTGGCTTAAAAGTTTAAAAATAGATATAAAGGATGAGAATGATAACTCTTAAAGAAGCATTAAATTTACCAAAAGAAGAATTAAAAGAAATAAAAAAAGAGATTAATAAAAAAGCAAAAGAAAATAAAAATTTGGGCGGATATATCGAGCAGTTTTTGGGTGTTGATTTAAGCGAAGCGGGTGATGGCGTGCCTATCGCTATCAAAGACAATATCAACGTAAAAGATTGGGAAATTACTTGTAGTTCGAAGATTCTTCAAGGATATGTTGCTCCATATAACGCGACGGTAATTGAGAAAATGTTAAGCGCGGGGCTTAGTCCGTACGGTAGATGTAATATGGACGAATTCGCTATGGGAAGTTCGACAGAAACCAGCCAATACGGAAAAACCCTAAATCCTCATAATCCAAATAGAGTTCCGGGTGGTAGTAGCGGTGGTAGTGCTGCAGTTGTAGGAGCAGGGCTTGCTATTGCCGCTCTTGGAAGCGATACGGGTGGGTCTATCAGACAACCTGCCGCGTTTTGTGGTGTTGTGGGGATGAAACCTACATACGGAAGAGTTAGCAGACTCGGACTTGTTGCGTTTTCAAGCTCTCTTGACCAAATCGGACCTATTACCCAAAACGTAGAAGATGCGGCTATTTTATACAATATTATCGCAGGACACGACCCTAAAGATTCGACTTCAGCTCCTGTAGAAAACAAAAAAATAGAAATTAACGAAAATAGAAAACTTAAAATCGCCGTAATCGACAACTACATAGAAGAAGCGGACGAAGATATCAAAAAAGCTATTTTAGACGTTATAGCTCAGCTTGAAAAAGAGGGGCATACTATAATTCACAAAACTCTTATGAACTCAAAATACGACGTTGCGACTTATTACGTCGTAGCTACAGCCGAAGCTAGCTCGAACCTTGCGAGATTCGACGGAATGAGATACGGACATAGAATCGAAGGAAAAGACCTTAAAGAAACTTATAAATTAACAAGAGCGCAATTCGGTGAAGAGGTAAAAAGAAGAATTATGCTCGGAACTTTCGTTCTCTCAAGCGGATATTACGACGCATATTATTTAAAAGCTCAAAAAGTAAGACACTTAATCAAAAACGAATTCGATAAGCTTTTTGCCGAAGCGGACTTGGTACTTACACCCGTAACTCCTACTACGGCTTTTGAATTCGGAAGCAAAAAAGACCCGCTTGAAATGTACTTAAGCGATATTTATACTATTAGCGTAAACTTAGCGGGAGTACCTGCAATTTCTCTTCCTATCGCAAAAGATAAAGACAATATGCCAATAGGCTTGCAACTTATCGCAAAACATTTTGACGAACAAACTCTATTTGACGGAGCAAAAATAGTAGAAAACATCGTAAAGGAAAGCAAATGAGAATCAAATACAAAGCACTGACATTCGAAGACGTATTATTAGTACCTAAATATTCAAACGTTTTACCAAAAGAAGTGGATTTAAAAACAAAATTCACAAGAAACGTCGAACTTAATATTCCTATCGTATCGGCGGCTATGGATACAGTTACGGAAGCAAGGGCTGCTATTGCTATTGCAAGACTCGGAGGAATCGGGGTAATTCATAAAAATATGGATATCGCTACTCAAGCAAAAGAGGTTGAAAAAGTTAAAAAAAGCGAGAGTGGAATTATAATCGATCCTGTAAAAGTTTTTCCGGATGACACTATTGCAAAAGCTCTTGATATTATGGCGACTTATAAAATTTCAGGTGTGCCTGTTGTTGATAAAAACGGAAAACTTGTAGGGATTTTAACAAATAGAGACCTTAGATTTGCAAAAAACTACTCTAAAAAAGTTAAAGAGCTTATGACTCCAATGCCTCTTGTAACCGCAAAAGAGGGAATTACTCTTGAAGAAGCCGAAGATATTTTACACGAACATAAAATCGAAAAACTTCCGATTGTTGATGATGAGGGGTATTTAAAAGGTCTTATTACTATTAAAGACATCCAAAAGAAAAAAGAATATCCTAATGCAAACAAAGATAAATTCGGAAGATTAAGAGTTGCGGCGGCTGTTGGAGTCGGTAACGGAATAGAAAGAGCGGCAGCACTTGTAGGAGCCGGAGTTGACGTAATCGTTGTCGATTCGGCTCACGGACATTCTCAAGGAATTTTGGATTTGGTAAAAGCTATAAAAGAGAGATTTGACGTTGATGTAGTAGCCGGAAACGTTGCTACCGCAGAAGCTACAAGAGACTTAATCAAAGCCGGAGCGGATGCTGTAAAAGTTGGAATCGGTCCAGGAAGTATCTGTACGACAAGAATCGTTGCTGGTGTTGGTGTGCCTCAAATCAGTGCGATTGACGAATGTGCCGCAGAAGCTAAAAAACACGGAGTACCTGTAATAGCAGACGGAGGTATCAAATATTCCGGTGATATCGCAAAAGCATTGGCTGTAGGTGCGAGCAGCGTAATGATAGGAAGCTTGCTTGCGGGTACTGAAGAGTCTCCTGGTGAAACTATTATGTATCAAGGAAGACAATACAAATCTTACAGAGGTATGGGAAGTATCGGCGCTATGCAAAAAGGAAGTAACGATAGATATTTCCAAGAGGGAACTGCTGCTGATAAATTGGTACCGGAAGGAATTGAGGGAATGGTACCTTATAGAGGAAAAGTTGCCGATGTAATTCATCAATTAATCGGCGGGCTTAGAGCATCTATGGGGTATTGCGGTGCAAAAGATATTCCTACATTCCAAGAAGTGGCGGAATTCGTGGAAATTACAAGCGCAGGACTTAAAGAATCTCACGTTCACGACGTTACTATCACAAAAGAGGCTCCTAACTATCATCAATAAAACTTATAACTTTCCCTCTTTTTCATTATTTTTACTTATATCTTAATTTTTCTTTAATATATGTTAAATTTTCGATATAATAAAATGAATAACAATTTATTTAAAAGGAGTGCCAATGAAAAAATTGGTTATAGGCGCATTATCTGCGGCAGTATTAGCAACGAGTGCGTTTGCTTATGAATACATCACGATAGGAACTGGTGGAGTAACGGGAGTATATTATCCGACAGGTGGAGCAATTTGTAGAATTATGAACAAGATGAAAAAACAAACAGGTATTAAATGTACTGTAGAAAGTACGGGAGGAAGCGTATATAACATCAACGCTATTAAAAAAGGTGAGCTTGATTTCGGTATCGCTCAATCAGACGTAGTATATCAAGCATACAACGGAGAGGGAAAATTTAAAGGTAAACCGTTTAAAGGTTTAAGAGTTGTTATGTCAATTCACCCTGAACTTTTGACTCTTGTAGTTAGAAAAGATAGCGGAATTAAAAACTTTTTTGACTTAAAAGGTCACAGAATCAATATCGGAAACCCTGGAAGCGGTAACGAAGCTGCTGTAAAAACATTATTTGATTACTGCAAAAAAATGAATTTAAAAGATATCAAAGTAGAGCAACTAAAAGCGGCTGAATGTCCGAACGCTCTTAAAGATAAAAAAATCGACGGATATTTCTATATGGTAGGACATCCAACTGCAAATATCAAAGACGCGGCAAACTCAGTGGCAATCGATTTGATTTCTCTTGATAACGTACCTGCGGCTCAAAAACTTGTAGCTGAAAAACCTTATTATGCATGGGGAGTGATTCCTGCTGGAATGTACAAAGGTGTAAATCATCCTACAAAAACATACGGAGTTAAAGCTATCCTTGTTACAAGTAACAAAATGGATGAAAAAACCGTATATTATCTAACAAAAGCGATTCTTGACAACTTTGACAAATTCAAAAAAATGCACCCTGCATATAAAAACTTAACTAAAAAAGACTTACTAAAAGGTTTCGATCATAATATGATGCACCCTGGAGCAGTAAAAGCATTCAAAGAAGCGGGACTTCTATAATTTTTCCCCTTCTTTTTTTGAAAAAAATAAAGAAGGTAAAAGCCTTTTTTATTTTTTTCAAATTTAAAAGGAGTAGCCATGTCAAAACCTGAAGTTTTCGATGCCGATCCTAATCTTGAAAAAGAGGTGGACGAAGTAGAAAAAGAAGCTCTTAAAGAGGGTAAAGTCGATAAGGATTTGGAAGAGAAGATATTAACCGAGCTTGAAGGTCAAAGAAACTTTCCTCCAAAAAGTGTTTATTATTGGTTGATTGCGCTTATAGCTTTCGCATGGTCTTTATATCAACTTTACGTCAGTTATTTTCCTGTAAATTCTACTATTGTCAGAAGTATTCACTTGGCTTTTGCAATGGTTTTGGCATTTTTAATCTATCCTATTGCCAAAAAACCGAAATTTCTAAAAAACATTCAATGGTGGGATTGGATTTTAGCGATAATCGGGGGTCTTGGGGCTGCGTATATTGCTATTGACTATGTCGGTCTTTCTAATAGACCCGGTGATTATTTGACAAGAGATATCGTTATCGGAGTTATTTTTATAATTATTCTTTTGGAAGCGGGGAGAAGAGTTATCGGTATGGCTTTAAGTATCGTGGCTATAGTCTTTTTGCTTTATGATAAATTCGGTCAGTATTTGCCGGAGATTATTTCTCATAAGGGAGCGAGTATCGAAAAAATCGTAGCTCAGATGTATTTGACTACCGAAGGTATTTACGGCGTGCCTCTTGGCGTATCGGCGGGATTCGTGTTTTTGTTCGTATTATTCGGTAGTTTGCTTGAGAGAGCCGGGGCAGGTGAATATTTTATCAAGCTTGCGTATGCGTTTTTGGGTAAATATAGCGGAGGTCCGGCAAAAGCGAGTGTCGTTGCAAGCGGACTTACCGGGATTATCAGCGGTAGTTCTACGGCTAACGTAGTTACTACGGGTGTATTTACAATTCCTCTTATGAAAAAAGCAGGATTTCCACCTGAAAAAGCTGCGGCCGTAGAAGTCGCCGCTTCTACAAACGGACAGCTTATGCCGCCTGTAATGGGAGCTGCAGCGTTTATTATCGCGGAATTTTTGGGACTTGCTTATACGGATGTGATTATAGCCGCTGCAATTCCAGCGGTTGTGAGTTACTTAGCGCTTTTATATATCGTTCATTTGGAAGCTAAAAAATTGGGTCTAAAAGGTGAAGACCCGAGAAATCTTCCGCCGAAACTTAAAACGTTTATAAGCGGTCTTCATTATTTGATTCCTGTCGTTTATTTGATGTATGTACTTATCGTTCTTAGACAATCGGCTCAAATGGCGGCTTTTAGCGCAATTTGGCTTTTGATGGTGATTATGATTATTCAATATCCTTTTTATGCACTATTTATCGAAAAAAGAAAACTTCAAAAACAAGACTTTATCCAAGGTTTTATCGATATTTTCCATGGAATGGTAAACGGAGCAAGAAATATGGTGCCTATCGCACTTGCAACGGCTATTGCCGGTATTGTTGTGGGAAGTATTACACTTACGGGTATCGGTCAAGTGCTTCTTGACGTAATAGACACTCTATCAAACGGAAATATTTTAATCGTTCTTTTACTTACTGCGTTTATTTCTTTGATTTTGGGTATGGGGCTTCCAACTACGGCAAACTATATCGTAGTTGCGTCTTTAACGGCTCCCGTTATGTTGCAACTCGCTCAAGATAACGGATTTTTGATTCCTGCAATTGCTGCACACCTGTTCGTATTTTATTTCGGTATTTTAGCTGACGATACTCCTCCTGTAGGTATTGCGGCATACGCGGCTGCGGGGATTGCAAAAGCAGACCCTATAAAAACCGGACTTCAAGGTTTTGCGTATGACATAAGAACGGCGATTTTACCTTTTATGTTTTTCTTTAATACGGAACTTTTACTTATAGCATCTACAAACGAATGGGATTACAACGAATTTACTTTTATAAGCGACCCGATAAAAATCGCAATTATTTTCATAACGGCTCTTCTTGGTATGTTTAGTTTCTCATCCGCAACTCAGGGCTATTTCCTAAAAAGAATCAATATCATCCAAAGACTTCTTTTCTTAGCAGCCGTTCCTCTTTTTATGCTGCCTAATTTAATGGTGAAATATTTACATTTGCCTAACGAATACGTCTCTTACGCTATCGGTTTGGTGATATGGGCGGTAATTTTCTTCTGGCAAAAAGCTCAAAAAGCCTAAGCCGTTTACCTTCTCTTTACTTTTTTTTCTTATAATATCCTTAAATAAAACAAAGGAGCGTTTATGCTTATTAACGAAATGGTAATCGACGAGAATAATATGGGATTTATTCCGTCTTTGGGAACGAGCTTTCAGTTGAATTCAACGGCAAAAAGAATAGTTGAGCTTATAAAAGAGGGAAAAACAAAAGAGGAGATTGTTAAGATTTTATCCGAAGAGAGCGGGGAGGATTGGAGAAAAGTTTATATTGATGTCGAGGATTTTTTTATTAAATTGAAAGTTTACGGACTTATTCAATGAAAATAGCACTTAGCGGTCTTAATAACACGGACAACCCCGCTCCCGGAGTACCTGTTGCCAAAAGTTTAAGCGAGTATGATTTAATCGGTTTGAGTTACGATCCGAACGAACCGGGTATTTATCAAGGACTTTTTGAAAAAGTCTATTTAATGCCGTTTCCGAGTGTCGGCTGGGAAGATACGAAACAAAGACTTAACCAAATAAAAGAAAAAAGCGGACTTGATATTTTAATACCGAATCTTGATGCCGAACTTCCGATGTATATTAAGTATCAAAACGAACTTGAAAAAATGGGAATAAAGACCTTTTTACCGACTCTTGAGAATTTTGAGATGAGGGAGAAAAAAAGACTTCCCGAATTTAGTGAAAAACTCGGTGTAAAACACCCGAAAACAATCGAAATAATTTCACTTGACGATTTGATAAAAGCGACAAAAGAGATTGGTTTTCCTGTAATGGTAAAAGGAAATTATTATAAAGCTTATATCGCTTATAATCTTGACGAAGCGATTGAATATTATTACAAAATTTCAAACGAATGGGGTTTTCCTCTTTTGGTTCAAGAAGTTGTCAGCGGTATAGAGATAAACTACGTAGGACTTGCAAACGCAGAGCTTTTAGGTGGTGTGGGTATTAAAAAACTAACGACTACGGACCTTGGAAAAGTTTGGAGTGCCGTTAGTATTAAAAACGAAAAACTTTTGGAAATGGCGAAAAAATTCGTCGAAGTTACCGGATGGAGAGGAGCTTTCGAGCTTGAAGCTATAGCAAACGGAAACGACGTATATTTGATAGAAATTAATCCGAGATTTCCGGCTTGGGTATATTTTGCGACAATGCTTGGAATTAATCTTCCTAAAATGATGGTGGATATTATAAAAGGCGAAAAAGTAACGCCGAATCTTGAGTATCCGGTTGAGAAAATGTATGTAAGATATGTAGAAGAGACTGTGAGAGATTTTAGTGATTTTTCAAAATTATTATCAACAAAAGAGCTATAAGGAGCTGAAATATGAAATATGAAAAACCAACAATAAACAGAGTGGATTTCGCACTTGCGAGTAAATACGGAAGTCCTCTTAAAACTCAAAGAATAAAAAGCGAAATAGACGGAGTGGACGTTCACGAATTGACTGAAAAATTCGGCTCTCCTCTTTTTGTTTTTTCACAAAGAGTGATTGAAGAGAAATATAAAGAATTCAAAGAAGAATTTACAAGCAGATATCCTGAAGTTGAATTTTGGTGGAGTTATAAAACCAATTATCTTGACGCTATTTGTAAGATTTATCATAAATTGGGAAGTAAAGCCGAGGTGGTTAGCGAATTTGAATATCAAAAAGCAAGACGTCTTGGTATTGAAGGAAAAGATATTATTTTCAACGGACCGTATAAACCTAAAGATGCACTTAAAGTTGCCGTAAAAGAGGGAGCGAAAATTCATATCGACCATTGGTATGAGATTAACGACCTTGAGGAGATAGCGGATGAGCTCGGAATGGAAATTCCAGTAGCTATCAGATGCAATATGGATACGGGAGTTTATCCTGCTTGGAGTAGATTCGGGTTTAATATCGATAACGGCGAAGCTTATGACGCCGTAAAAAGAATTTATGAGGGTAAAAAATTAATCTTAACCGGTCTTCATTCTCATATCGGAACATTTATGTTGAGTGCCGAAGCATACAAAAACGAAACGAAAAAATTAATTCAGCTCAAAAACAGAGTCGAAAAGGATTTCGGATATGAAATAGAATACATCGACGTAGGCGGTGGTTTTGCAAGTAAAAACAGATTAAAAGGAGTTTATCAAGCTCCGGAAGTGGTAGTGCCTACTGCCGAAGAGTATGCGGAAGCTATTACAAGCGCGATTTACGAATACAACGAAGGAAAACTTCCGAAACTATATCTTGAAACCGGAAGAGCTCTGATTGATGAAGCGGGATATTTATTGACAACAGTATTTGCGAGTAAAAGATTGCCTGACGGAAAGAAAAGTTATATCGTTGATGCGGGTGTGAATCTATTATATACTGCGTTTTGGTATAACTTTAATATTTTCCTTGATAAAAGATACGAAGGTCTTAACGAACCGAGCCAAATAAACGGACCGCTTTGTATGAATATTGACGTTATAGCGGAAAATATTACTTTACCTCCGCTTGATAGAGGAAGTGTTCTTACTATTTGGCCTGTTGGGGCTTATAATATTACACAATCTATGCAGTTTATTAGATACAGACCAAGAGCCGTGTTGATAGATACGAACGGAACGCCTCATCTCATAAGAGAAGCTGATGACTTGGATTATGTAGTTGAAAAAGAAGTGCTTCCGGAGTATTTGAAGTAAAATGGAGAAGATAAAACTCTTTTTTAAACCTTACTCAGCCATAATTTTTTTAAATTATTGGTGGGTGGGGATTTTTCTTTTTATTTTATCTTTTTTGTTGCCGAGTGTAGGTTTTTATGCGATTATTTCAATAGTTTCGACTATTGCTTTTGCGGAAATCGTAGGAATAAGAGAGGAATATTTAAAATACGGATTTTATTTATACAACTCATTACTTGTAGGTATGGGAGTAGGATATTTTTTTGATATAAGTTATGCGGCTATAATTTTAACTATTTTACTTTCAATTATTACTTTTTTATTTTCGTTTTCATTAAACAAATTTTTTTCTTGGTTTAACGTGCCGATTTTATCTTTTCCGTTTGCGGTAGTAAGTATGCTTTTTTATCTTGCGAGTTTAAAATACACCAATCTTTTATCAAATCTACTTCACCGAACTCCTTTTATCGATTTTAGTTTCCATAATGTTTTTATAGATTCTTTTTTTAAATCGATGGGAACGATACTGTTTTTGCCTTATGTAATAGCGGGAGTTGTAATTTCTATCATTATTTTTTCAATATCGAGAATAATGTTTTTTATGGCTGTTTTAGGGTTTGTAGTCGGTGTTTACACACATGCTATTTTCGTACCTTATTACGAAGCGGTGAGTTCTATTTATAACTTTAATTTTATTCTTATAGCTATGGCTCTTGGGGGAATATTTTTGATTCCACATCCGAAAAACTACCTTTTAGCTTTAATAGGAGTGATTATAAGTGTCGTTTTTATAGATGCGATGCAAGTATTTTTTAATATCTACTCACTGCCTGTTTATACGCTTCCTTTTAATATTATTGTGGTTTCGTTTTTGATTTTGCTTTATTGGGTCGGATATAAATATTTTAATTATTATATAAAGGAAACTCCTGAAAAGTCGCTTAGTTATTATTTGAGCAAAATTTATAGGTTCGGAGGAGACGGAATAAAAATTTATCTTCCATTTTCGGGAGAATGGTTTGTATATCAAGGATTTGAAGGGAAATGGACTCATAAAGGAAAATGGAAATACGCTTATGATTTCGTAATAAAAAAGAATGGAAAAACATACCAAAACGACGGCCTTTTTTTAGAAGATTATTATGCTTTTGGCAAACCGGTATTGGCACCCGTTAACGGATATGTTGTTGCAAAAAGAGACGATTTGCCCGATAATTTTATAGGTAACGTAGATAGAGTGAATAATTGGGGTAACTATATAATTATAAAAAGCGATTACGGATATTATGTAGAAATTTCTCATCTTATGCAAAATTCTATCAATGTAAATGTAGGAGATTACGTAAAAGTAGGGGATATTATAGGAAAATGCGGAAATAGCGGCTATTCACCCGAACCTCATATTCATATCCAAGTCCAAAAATACGCGGTTTTAGGAAGTGAAACTTTACCTTTTAAGTTTGTGGATTTTATAAAAAACGGAAAATTGTATTATTATGATTTGCCAAAAGAATATGAAAGTATAGAAGCACCGGTACTTGATAATTCTATGAAACTTAGAGTTAATTTTATTTTGGATGATGAATTTAAATATAGGGATTCGAATAATAAAGAAGTGATTTTTAAAGTAAAAATGAACGATAAAGGTGAGTTTTTCTTAACTGATGGAGAAAACGAGCTCTATTTTTATACGGCCGAGAGACTTTTTTATTTTTACGACTATAAAGGTGGAGAGTCGTATTTAAAAGAGCTTTTTAAATTGTTACCGAAATTGCCTTTAATAAACAAAAATGTAAAATATTTTGATGTGTTACCTTTAGAATTTAGGTTTCGTTTACACAAACTTGCTATTATGCAGTTTATAAGCTCTTTTAATCATAAATTTTTTAACCAAAAAGTGGAATATACGAAAGAAAAATTGAAAGTTTTTTCTAAGTACGGAGAAGTACATTTTTCTTTTTATGAAAAAGGGTTTTCACTAATTAAAGGAAAAAATTTTGAACTAAGGAGAATTAATGAGAAAAATCATAGCAATTATTAGTTTGACACTATCATTATTTGCACTTGATATAAAAGAGGCGTATTATTCTTCGTATAATTATGAAAAAATGGGAGATTATAAAGACGCTATTAAAGTATTGATTCCCGTATATAAAAAATATCCGGACGGATATACGATAAATCTTAGACTTGCTTGGCTTTTTTATTTAAACAAAAACTATCAAAACGCAATAAAACATTATCAAAAAGCAGCAATGATTTTGCCTTATTCTGTAGAGCCGAAACTCGGTCTTATGAGAGTTTATAATACTATTGGAGATTATGATAATTCTTTGAAAATCGGAAATTCTTTGCTTAAAACCGACTATTATAATTATTACGGAAATTATTATGAAATAGTTGCGCTTATGGGTAAAAAAAACTATAAAGTAGCTTCCGAGCTTGCTCAAAAAATGCTTACGCTATATCCTACAAGCGTATTGTTTTTGAATTTATTAGCGGAAAACTATTGGTATATGGGTAAAAAAGATACGGCTAAAAAAATATTTAGTGACGTTCTTATATTAGATCCGAATAACGTTATAGCGAAAGAGTATTTGAAAAAATGAGAATACTGGTATTCGATTATACGGACATTTATGATTTTGAAAAAGAGTTTGTAAATAACGAAGACGATTTTTATACAAGAGTAATAGAAAAAAAATATGACGTAATTATTTTAAATTTTGATTTTTATCCTTCTTTAGTCGAAATTAAAAAATTTTTAGCTGATGATGTTATAATTATATTCGTTTGTAAAGTTTGTGATGAGTTTATTTATAAAAAAGCTTTAAGTGTAGCGAATTATTGTTATTCATATGATGAACTTTATAAACTTAAGATAAGACTTGAATATTTAGAAAAAAAAGTAATAAAATTAAAATCGAGAGTTTTTAAATATAAAAAATTTATTTTTAACTTAAGTACTAATCAATTATATGAAAACTCTAAACCTTTAAGACTTACAAAAGCTGAAAGTGATGTATTGGCTATTTTGATAAAAAATAGAAATAAATATCTCTCAAAAGAAGATATATCGGCTATGAGTGAGAGTATCGATAGTATTAATTCGATAAAAGTGATAATTTCGAATTTGAGAAAATTAGGATTTGAAATAGAAAACGTAAAAAATTTAGGATATAAATTAAAGGAGTAAATGATGAAAAAGCTAATTTTAAGTACAGCGTTACTTGCGAGTAGTGTATTTGCTGCAGGAACAGTTGTAATGCCATACGGGGCTTATATTGATTATTCAAAAGAAGCGGCTAAAGATTACGGTTTTGTAGGCGGTGTATATGCCAGTAAATTTTTTAATAAAATAAAACTTGAACTTGACGCGGAACATACGTATATTACTTATAAGTCATATGCAAAATATGCAAGAAATAATAAAATTTCTATTGCAAATGTTGATTATAATAATAACGATTATAATCAAAATGATATTACTGGGATTATAAATTTTTATTTAGGTGATAAGTTTGCTTTTAAATTAGGTGCTCATTCGATGTTTATAGACCAAAAAAACAATAATGATAGTTTTGATAATGTATATATTGTGGGATTAGAATATTATAAATATCTAAAATATAATGCAGGAATGGATTATTATGCTTCTTATTATGATGGATTTAACGTTAAGCAAGTTTCTCCTTATGTCGGATTTAATTTTGGAAATTATTATTCGCCAAGCGGAAGTTTTTATTTAAAATTTCAAGCAAATCTAATTCATATTACAGATAAAGGTGTTACAGGAAGACAAAATTATAGAAATTATAATATTACTTTAAGTAATTACATTAAAAACTGGACTACAACACTTAGTGCTAATTTTGGAAAAAGTGCTTATAGAGTAGAAAACGGCGGTTTTGTGGTATATAATCTTGGAGAAGAATATAAAAACAGCTTCGGAGTAAATGTAAAATATACATGGGATAAAGTAAATACTTTCGGTGTAGGATTTACATATTCAAGTTTTAAAGAAGACGGTGTTGATGTGAATTCAGCAGTTTATTTATTATCGTATTCAAGAGCTTTTTAAAAAAGCTCTTTTACGATTTCGAATCTGTTTGCAGTCATAATATGAATTTTAGGATGAATTTTTAAAAGTTTTTGAAAAAGATTTCTGCTAAGTTCAAGTCCTACTTTGTATTCTTCTTCTTCACTTATTTTATGTGCTTTTATAAGTTTTTCTATCCATTTATCGGGTACGTATATTCCCGGAACGTGAGAATGTAAAAATTGTGCGGTTTTAAGCCTTGTAATTGGGAAAAATCCGAAAATAATTTCAAACTCTTTTCTTTCATCTTCAAATTCTTTTCTGACTTTATTTCTTATTCCTATCATTTTATCAACTATTTCAATATCATATACAGGCTGAGTAATGATACCAACGGCGTAATTTTTTACTTTTTTAAATATTTTTCTTTCGATAGTCGAGAAGTTTTTTGCGTATGAATTGCTAACCGCAAAAGGAGTTATTGGCTTTGGTTTGATTTTGAATTCTTTTCCACCGTAATCCATTCCGTTATTAAAAGCTCTAATTATTTCAAGCAGTAATAAGCTACTACCTTCCACAACACCTTTTACATTCGGCTGGTCAGACATTTTTGCCGGGTCTCCTGTTAGTGCTAAAATATTGGTTATTCCCAAATCGTTTGCTCCTAAGAGGTCGCTTTGAAGAGCGATTTTATTTCTGTCTCTCATAGTCATAGTAGCAATTACGGGTTTTTTAAACTTTTCTTGTAGTCTGTAAGCTGCAATTATCGAATTATATTTTAATTTACTCAAAGGACAATCCGTAGTAGAAAAGCCGTCAATGTATTCGTATGCTTTTGAATCTTCGAGTTTTTTTAGCATTTCATTAAGAGTCGGCGATTTTGGCGGGGTTGTTTCTAGTGTAATTATTTTGTCTTTCAACTTCTCTTTTAGCATCAATTGCCTTTTTCTTAAAATTTTACCAAAAGTTTATAAAAAAAATTATCTAAATGACGATATTAACATATGTAAGACTTATGTAAAAAAAAGAAAAAGGTTGGTGATGAGTATCAGAGGATTTTTTCAGACAGTAGGTGCTGTAGTGTTTGTTTTTATTGTGGGTAGCGGTGTATTTCTTTACACTCTTTCTTCAAATGTAAAAAAAGAAATTGATGTTTCAATCGAACATGTGATTCCTTCGTTATTGAGTTTTTATGCATTAAAAGACAATATTGTCCAAATACAACAGTTTACTACGGATGCGGCATTAACTAACGACAAAACTAGTTTGCAAGAGGCTCAAAAGCATTATTTAAATGCAAAAAAAATTCTTAAAAAGCTTCAAAAAGTTCATAAAGTTGATAATCCAAAAGTTTATCAGTTGTTGTTACAATTTGAAAAAGATTTGGATAAATTTTATAAATTGAGCCTTCAAATGGTAAATGTTTACATTCAAGGACATATAAAAACAAAAAATAAGCTTATGGAACAAGTAGATATATATGCCGAAAAACTAACAAGTTTTTTAAATAAGTTTATTAAAAAGCATGAAGTTAAACTCGTGAATATATTAAAAAAAGTAGATAATGAAGTGTTGAATACGACTATAGTTATTTCTGTACTATTTTTGATATTGTTATTGTTAATTGGCGGTGCTATGATTTATATTTATAAAAGGTTAATGAATTCATTTGATTTATTAAATAAAAATATTTTAAATATTGTAAACGGTGAAGGGGATTTAACGAAAAGAATCGAAATTAAACGTAATGATGAAATAGGTGAAGTTGCAAAAAATATGAATCTTCTTATTGAAAAACTTCAAGAAACTATTCTTGAGACTAAAAATTTAAGTAATCAAAACGCAAGTACGGCTAATGCATTAGCTGATAATTCTGCTAAAGTTGAAAAAAGAATTATAGAAGAATCAAAATATATTGAAAAAATTGATAATGCTTTAAAAGCCATTTTAGAAAAAGTGGAAAATTCAAAAGAGTTCGCACTTTCAACAAAAACCGATATTATTTCAACGCAGGATGAATTGGATAATGCAAGTAATCAAATTGATAAATTGTCTCAAAAAGTTTTGATAATTTCTGACAAAGAAAGTCAATTAGCGGAAAAAATAAAACAATTAAGTCAAGAAGCTCAAAACGTAAAATCTATTTTGGATGTTATTCGTGAAATTGCAGACCAGACAAATCTTTTAGCTTTAAATGCGGCTATTGAAGCGGCAAGAGCAGGAGAGCATGGAAGAGGGTTTGCCGTTGTTGCAGATGAAGTAAGAAAGCTTGCGGAAAAGACTCAAAATTCATTGACAGAAATTGATGCTACTTTAAATTTAATAGTAAAATCTGTTTTAGAAGCGAGCGGAGATATAAATGAAAATTCAAAAGAAATCGTAAGTTTGTCAGATGAAACTCATGTAACAAAAGAGGAAATTTTAAGTAGTTTGGATAAGATGAAAAGTTCTACTTCAAAAGTCGAAGTATTAGTAGAAGATTTTGAAGAAGTTACTAACTTAATTCAAGAAGTTAGTGAAAAAATGGATAATTTATTAAAAATTTCACTTGATAATACGAAAAGTATTGAAGAAATTAATATGGCTATTAAAAGTTTGGATAACTCTGTAAATAAACTTGATTCGATTATGAGGCTATATAAAGCTTAAAAAAATTTGATAAAATAGCTCTAAAAAAGGCACTTTATGATTTTAATGATTGATAATTACGATAGTTTTACTTATAATATCGTTCAATATTGCCTTGATTTAGGAGCTAATCTAAAGGTTATCAGAAACGACGAATTGAGTGTGGAAGAGATAAAAAAGTTAAACCCGGAAAAAATAATTATCTCTCCCGGACCTTCCACTCCTAAAGAAGCCGGTGTTAGTGTCGAGGTGATAAAAAAAATACAAAAGCCGATTTTGGGTGTTTGTTTGGGACATCAATCAATTGCTTATGCATTCGGTGGCGAAATCATAAGAGCTAAAAATTTGATGCACGGCAAAACAAGTGATATTCATATTACAATAAAAGACGATATTTACAAAGATTTGCCAAATGAATTCAGAGTAACAAGATATCACTCTTTGGTAGTTAATCCTGAAAATTTGCCTAAAAATATTATTCCTACCTCTTTTTCGAAAGATGACAAAGAGATAATGTCTCTGCGTGTAAAAGATAAACCTATTTACGGAGTACAATTTCACCCTGAATCGATTATGAGTGAATACGGAAAAGAGATTATTAAAAACTTTTTAGAGTTATGAGACTTCTTCTTTTTTTCTTTTTTTATTATCTTTTCTTGTTATGGTATGGAGTGAATTTTTTATCTTTTTCAATAGTAGAAGTTCAATCTTATGAAAAAGTTTGGTTTTTAAAATATATTTATGAAATTTTTTTCGTTTTTTTAGGTAAAAATGACCTTACATTAAGAATAGTTCCTGTTTTTTTTAGTATTTTAAGTGTAATTATTTTTTATTTACTTTCCAAGAATTATTTTAAAAAACAAAAAGATTTGGAGTTTGATGTAATTATTTTTTCTTTGATACCGGGTTTTATAATTTCATCTTTAATCGTAAATAAATCTATTTTTTTAATTTTTTTGACAATTATATTTGTTTATACATATAAAAAGAATAAATTGTTTTCTTATCTGTTGCTTTTTTCATATGCTTTTATAGATTATGCGTTTATAAATTTATATTTTGCATTAATATTTTATGCGATTTATAAAAGAGATACGAAGTTTTTATTTTTCGTATTGTTTCTTTTTGCAATAAATGCAAATATTTTTAATTATGAAATAGGCGGTAAACCAAGAGGTTATTTTTTAGATGTTTTGGGAACGTATTTTTTGATTTTTTCTCCTTTTGTATTTGTTTATTATGTTTATACTTTATATAAAGGTGCTTTTTTACAAAAAGATATAATTTATTATATTTCGGCTCTCACTTTTTTATTATCGATACTTTTATCTTTTAGACAACATATTCGTATAGATGATTATGCTCCGTTTGCTCTTATTTATATTATCTATATGGTAAAAATTTTTTTGAATTCATATCGAGTAAGACTTCCTCAATTTAGGAGAGGTTATAAAATAATATTTTCTTTTCTTTTCGGTAGTTTGATTCTTTTTGATATTGCAATCTTTTTAAACAGATATACTCCCGCTAAAAATTTGAGTAACAGTTTCTATTTTATCAAGCCTATTGTTAAAATTTTAAAAGATAAAAAGATAGATTATATAGCTTGCAATAATAAATATTTGTGTAAAAGTTTGTACTTTTACGGAATAAATAAAGGCGAAGAGTTTTATCTGAAATATTCAAAAAGTGAACAAAAAGTTTCGATTTTTCACAAAAAAAGAAAAATTTATGAAATTAATGTTTCGAATTTAAACACTTTATAAAAAAATTTTATAACAAAAAGAATAATAATTTATACAAAATGTTACAATTTCTAAAATAAAAATCCTAAGGAGTATTAATGGCTCAAAAACCAATACGCGAATATGACGGAAAAAGACTTTTCAAAGAAAATTGGGATAAATATTTTGAAGGTCTAAATTATCCATTTGAAAGTGTTTTAGTAACAAGTGGAGATGAATTAAAAGCAAAAGCAAACGAACCAGGATACGAGTGGTTAAAGGAAAAACCTCTTGTTGCAAAACCTGATATGCTTTTCGGTAAAAGAGGTAAAAACAACCTCGTACTTTTCAAAGTAAACAAACCAGGTGACGTTACGCTTGAAGACGCAGCTAAATGGATTGATGAAAAAAGAAGCGGTGAAGTTACTTTATTAAGCGGGGCAAAAGGTGAACTGACTCATTTTATCGTAGAACCGTTTACACCGCATACAGAAGATGAAGAATATTATATTGCTGCTACTACTCTTGATGAAAACTATGACGTACTTTATATGTCAGCGCACGGTGGTATGGAAGTTGAAGAAAATTGGGATAAAGTAACTGAAGTTAAAATTCCTATCGATGCGACTGATGAAGAAATTGAAAAAATTATTTCTGAAAATATTCCTGCTGATATCCCGGCGGATAAAAAAGAAGTATATAAAAAATTTGCAATTAACTTTTATAAATTCTTTAGAGACTTAAACTTTGCATATCTTGAAATTAACCCGGTAGTTATCGTTGGTGATAACGTATATCTTCTTGACCTTGTTGCAAGACTTGACGATACTGCTGGATTTATGATGAAAGACAAATGGGGTGATATCGAATTCCCTACACCATTCGGTATGCCTGAAAAATCACCTGAAGAAAAAGCAATTGCTGAAGCAGACGCTAAAACAGGTGCATCATTAAAATTAACGGTACTTAATCCAAAAGGTAGAATTTGGACACTTGTTGCGGGTGGTGGTGCTTCGGTTGTATATGCTGATACTATTGCCGACCTTGCAGGTGGAGTTGAAGACCTTGCGAACTACGGAGAATATTCAGGTGGTCCTACAACTGATGAAACAAGATTTTATACTGAAACGGTACTTGATTTAATGACAAGAGAAAAAGACCCTAAAGGTAGAGATAAGATTTTAATTATCGGTGGGGCTATTGCGAACTTTACTGACGTTGCTAAAACATTTACAGGTATCATCCAAGCATTTGAAAAATACGCTGATAAAATGAAAGACGTTGGTGTGAGAATTTACGTAAGAAGAGGTGGACCAAACTACGAAAAAGGTCTAAAAGATATTAAAGAAGCGGCTGAGAGACTTGGTCTTCCGATTAAAGTATTTGGACCGGAAACACATATTACTGATATCGTAAGAATGGCACTTGAAGATGATAAAAAAGGAGCGAAATAATGAGTAACGCACTATTTACGAGGGATACACAAGCAATTTTCTGGAATAATAATAAATCTGCAATTCAAAGAATGCTTGATTATGATTATGTAATTCAAAGAGAAAAACCGTCAATTGCTGCTATCGTAGCTCCTACAAGCAGCAATAAATTCGAAAAATTCTTTTTCGGAACTGACGAAGTTATGATTCCTATTTATAGAAGTACTGCAGAAGCTGTAAAAAATCATCCGGATGCTGACGTACTTCTAAACTTTGCATCATTCAGAACGGCTTATGACGTAACAAACGAAGCTCTTGATATGGATCAGTTCAGAGTAATTATGATTACTGCTGAGGGTATTCCTGAGAGACTTGCTAGACTTATGAATAAAAAAGCTCGTCAAAAAGGTGTAACTATTATCGGACCTGCAACTGTTGGTGCGATTACTCCGGGTGCATTCAAAGTTGCGAACATTGGTGGTACTATTGAAAATATCGTAAAATCAAAACTTCATAGACCTGGAAGTGCAGGACTTGTAACAAGAAGTGGTGGTCTTTTCAACGAACTTTCAAATATCGTTGCACTTAATGCTGACGGTATTGCCGAAGGTGTTGCAATCGGTGGTGATAGATTCGTAGGTTCTACATTTATCGATCATATGCTTAGAATGGAGAAAAACCCTCAAGTTAAATATATGATTTTACTTGGTGAAGTTGGTGGTAGAGAAGAATACAAAATTATTGAAGCAATTAAAGAAGGTAAAATTACAAAACCTGTAATCGGATGGTGTATCGGTACAATTGCTAAACATTTCTCAAGCGGAGTACAATTCGGACACGCAGGTGCGAGTGCAAATGCTGAAGAAGAAACAGCGGAAGCTAAAAACAGAGCTATGAAAGAAGCTGGAATTCACGTACCAGATAACTTCAACGACTTACCGCATGTAATTAGAGGAGTTTATGAACAACTTAAAGGTGAAGGTGTAATTCAAGATATCGAAGAACCGGAAGTACCTACTATTCCTGAAGATTATGCAAAAGCACTTGCAAAAGGAAAAATTAGAAAACCAAGAAACTTCGTATGTACTATTTCTGATGATAGAGGTGAAGAGGCAGTATATGCAGGTATTCCAATTTCACAAGTTGCTACTCCAGATACAGGATATAGTATCGGTGATGTTATTACATTGTTATGGTTCAAAAAAAGATATCCTAAATGGGCAACTGATTTCATCGAAACTGTAATTAAAACTGTTGCAGACCATGGTCCTGCGGTATCTGGTGCTCACAATGCAAAAGTTACTGCAAGAGCTGGAAAATCTGTTGTTGAATCTCTTGTAACAGGACTTTTAACAATCGGACCGAGATTCGGTGGAGCGATTGACGGTGCAGCTAAATATTTCAAATATGCTCATGATAACGGAATGAGTCCGAAAGAATTCCTAGCATATATGAAAAAACAAGGTATTCCAATTCCTGGAATCGGACATAGAATCAAATCTGTAAGAAATCCTGATAAAAGGGTTGAAGGTCTTAAAAAATATGCGGCTGAATTCTTCCCTGCAACACCATTACTTGATTATGCTTTAGAAGTTGAAAAAGAAACAACTTCTAAAAAAGAAAACTTAATTCTTAACGTTGACGGTACTATCGGAATTTTAATGGTTGATATGTGGAGAGCGTTAGGATATTCTGAAAAAGAAATCGAAGAATTTATTGAATCAGGTACTCTTAACGCATTCTTTATCTTAGGAAGAAGTATCGGATTTATCGGACATATCCTTGATGAAAAAAGACTTGGTATGCCAATGTATAGACATCCATGGGATGACATTCTTTACCAAGTTGACAAAGCGGAAGAACTTTAATATGAAGGCTCTTAAGCCTTCTTTTACTATTATTGAATTAATCATTGTAATAATAATTATTGGAATTATCGCTTATACGATAAATTTCAATTTCTTCGACAACAATCTCAAAGTCGCTGCCGACCAAGTTGAAAATCATATTCGTTATACAGAATCACTTGCGATGAAAGATGATAAATATCAACCTTTCCCTAAAAGTACTTCATCTGCTGATACTAATCAAAGTAAATTTTGGTTTATGCAGTGGTGGCAAATAAGATTTAGTGTAAATAGTAATAATGAATATTTTTATGAAATATTTAGCGATTCAACTAAGAGCACTACTTATTTCGATCATATTGGGAACCCTGTAAGCGAATTTGCTAGAGATCCGCTTACCCATAAATATTTGGATGGTAATTATAATACTCCTACTGCTAATAAAAAATTAAATTTAACCAAAACTTATGGAATAAAACTAATTAAATTTAATGGCACAGTAATTTCTTCTTCAACTAATTCAAAAAGAATCCTATTTGATAATTTTGGTAATTTATTTTTAAGTGAAGGAAATATAAACCATGTAGGTAATGAATATCCTCTTTATAAAAATGAAAGAGTATTAGTAACAAATAATATAAAAATTGATTTATGTAGAGATAATGTATGTAATGAATGTATTAGATTAAATATTACTCCAAGTGGTGAAGTCTTTCAAAGTAAATGTAATTAATTTTTAAAAATTTTCTTCAAAGAAAAACTCCCAGATTTCGGCGTTTAATGTTAATTTTCAAAAAAATTTCATAAAATTTCCTAAAAAAGAGGAAAAAACTCTTGACAAGAGGGTAGGAATATTATATACTTTCAGTCCCAAAACGCGGGAGAGC